>CAYNZI010000004.1:14532-25304 GCA_964401565.1 uncultured Spongiibacteraceae bacterium | reverse complement strand
TCCTGAGAGTCTTAACGCCTTGAACCAAGCTATGATTCTTCAATTGCGCACCTATTTTGAAGAAAAATACTATGATGATGAAACCCGTGTCATTGTTTTACGCGGCGCCGGACGAGCTTTTTGCGCTGGGCTCGACCTTAACGATTCAACCAATGTATCCAGAGGCGTTGAGCAAGGCTTGCAGGGACAAAAAAATATCTCTGACATTTACAAAGCCATGCGCCGATGCCCGCAGCCTGTTATTTCATTAGTCAAAGGTGCCGCATGTGGCGGCGGCTTCTCGTTGGCCCTGGCATCTGACATTCGCATTCTCGGTGAAAGCGCCAAAATGCATGCCGCCTACCTCACCATTGGCACCAGTGGCTGTGATATGGGGTCGAGTTATTTTCTTCCACGACTCGTTGGCACCTCACTGGCATCAGAATTACTGTTGACCGGTCGTTTTATCCATGCCGAAGAAGCACTGCAGCACCGTTTGGTGTCGAAAGTGGTGCCCGATGACGAACTGGATAAAGCCGCCGACGAAATGCTCACGCCCATGCTTGCCGCCTCAAAAATGGGTTTGCGCCTAACCAAAGACGCGCTGAACTTTTCTGTTGATGCATCAAGTATGGAAGCGGCCATGGCAATGGAAGATCGCCAGCAAATATTACTGGTGTTGGCTGACACTGAATTTAGAGAGCGTGGTAAGAAATTTAGAAAATAGACATCTACATCAACAGAAAAGAATCGCGACGGGCTCCGTTAGTTAAATCGAGTCCGTCCTGTTGATCCCGCTAACCGTCAGTGTATACGGTAGCGATAAACCGGTGATCGGTAAAAGTCATCCAACATAATCGTTTTTTCGGGCTTGTGGGATGGCAGTGCAAAGTTATTACTAATGAGGTAGCGAATGGACGTTTTCTGCTCAGTCAGTTTAGCCTCTAGTGCTGTCATACCTGCCGGAAACAAGTAACAAACGATAACCGACGCCACCGACAAATCCGCTTTCAGAAAATTTTGTCGATATATCGTCAGGTTTTTCAGACCCAAACACTTTGCGATTACCACCGAAACAAACCATGGCGTAAGAGATAACTCATAACCGACGATGTGCCGGCCAGGGTATTTAATCGCCATGCGAATAATCAAACTACCCCAGCCACTGCCTAGGTCAACGATGGTTTTTCTTCCCTCTGCATCCCGTGCGCCCGGCGTTTCGACCAACTGCATTATCGCCTTGCGCGCTTTGCGGGAGCTAGGCATCGGCGATATTCCAACGGTGATAGTACTCCAGATAATCGAAGCGCCAACCAATAAAGCCAGAATGATTAGGGCTAGCTCAAAGACCGACAAATTAAGACTCCCTAATAAACGTAAACGGCTAACAGCAACGGCTGATTAGGTAATGGTAAACATAGGCCGTTAGGTTTCTCGCCCGTTATTCATGTTTCTTTCTTATTCTGTACCTTCCATTTTCTTCTTGAGGTCGGCAAAGGGATTATACGTTGCCGCTGCGGGCGCACTGTCAGTGGTGCTACCATAACGCACCAAATTCTCAAACTTAGTGTGTTCCTCATCATGACAATAAATACACAACAGCTCCCAGTTGCTGCCGTCTGAGGGATTATTATCATGATTGTGATCAACGTGATGCACGGTCAATTCAGACAAGCCCACCCGATTAAACTCACGCGCACAACGCCCGCAAAGCCAGGGGTATAGTTTTAATGCCTGTTCACGGTAGCCTTTAGCGCGCGTGGCGTTGTATTCGATTTGCTCAGCGCGAACTTTCTCGTAATTGCTAGTTGGTTTTTTATTCATAGTCATCATCCAGGCCCTAGAATTACTGAAGTGTTGTTGGAAACACCGACTGGTGCAAATAGAGAATGCATACTAACAAAATTAAAATATTATCGACAATAAATGCAAACCGTGGCAACCAACTTTCATCTGGCCCCACAAAGCTTACTGGCTATTAAACAATCAGAAAACTAACGAAGGTCCATGTTACAGTCTTGTCAACGCAAACCGCCCTGCTGAAGCTGCACATTCATTGATGAGAATTGCAGGTAAAACCCCATTTAGAGGATTTAAAATGACCAACCGTAGCCGAGCCGACAAAAAAGGCAATAAATCCAAGCTGTCGACAGAGGCGGAAGCTCAGGCACAGGTAATCACCAACCGGGTCGTACCCGTCAGCTTTACCAAGCAGCAACGCAAAGAAGTCCAACAGGCCATAGAAAATGGCATGGCAACCCTCAGAAACCAAACCAAAAGTAATAATCGTGACCGAGATAAGAAAGTCAAAAAACTGCAAACACAACTAGAGACACAAAGTCATTTAGTGACT
The DNA here is from genome assembly GCA_964401565.1 of uncultured Spongiibacteraceae bacterium. GTDB lineage: Bacteria > Pseudomonadota > Gammaproteobacteria > Pseudomonadales > Dasaniaceae > Oceanicoccus. The sequence goes on along the minus strand of CAYNZI010000004.1, from coordinate 22,972 downwards.
GACACAGACAATCAAAAAGCGGTAAAAAAAGCCCCTAATGTAATCATCCCCTGGAGCTTACTGATACTCTCGTGGTTACTTTTTGCCGCTTATTCATGGAGCCTGACCACTTGATGCAAAAAAGGAGCGGCACAGCTGCTGTAAACCACTGTTTGAACTTTAATCAAAGCCTGTATGGCTTACTGACACTCATGTTATCACTCACCGGCTCAGCTACGACCACGTAACGGAGGTTGCCTCCGGGCTGGATCGCACCAAAGGGGTAACACGTAATTAACATCAAAGCGTTAATGTCAGTGTTGACCTGCAAGGGTTGTGACCGACTATCGACCACCGACAAGCTTGCAACCTGATAGCGGCTAATTCGATGATCCGCAGCGGTGAGCTGTAATATGTCACCCGGTTGTAAATGTTGCATGAAACGAAAATGGGTATCGTTGTGACCACTAATAATACTGACTCCGTCACTACCTGGCGTTGCTGAAGCCATCAGGTGAGCAGGTCCAAAGGCTAATGAACTACCTTGTGCACCGTTGAGCACATAGAGATCGATATCTCCAGCCTCAAATTGCAAACGGGCCACCGGCCAGGTATCAGCCCAAGGCCAGGGCTTAACCACGTCACCACTCACCAATGTTATCTGCCAGGCATCTTCAATCAATAACTGGGCGACAATCGCTTTGCCATAAATCCACAGGCTATCCATCATCAACAACGAGCCAACTAAAGCTGGCACTATGGCCAGCCAGTATTTCCGTCGAATTGTTGTTCTTTTCGCATAGATACGACGTGCAATAGGCACCGCCGTTATTGCCAAAAAAGCGTTAGGCCACTGGCTCACAGTCGGGCTCCTGTTTTACGGCAAAGATCACTGTGGCCGACGTCATTAAAAACATGAACGCCCACAGTGCGCTCTGAGCACCGCGTGTTGCTGTGCGTGGATAGGCGAATTGTTGCAGGCCTTGGCCTTTGGGCCGGGCATTGGTGACTACGGTTTCGTCAAGCAGCTCTGAAGTAGGCCGAGAAGCGACTTCCTCTACGGCAATAAAACTGGTGTAAGGGCTGAGCAGCTGATGCTGTAGCGCAACCGGTAATACCTCTGCGCGCACATCATCGTCACTACGCCCCGTGACTTTGTCATCCAGCAGCTTGTTGATTTTATGACGAGCCCATAGGGTCGAAACACCGCTCAGCTGGGCGGCCTTTTTTACCGGTATATCGCGTTGCCATTTTTTCCCGGCTATCTGTCCCTCTACGCTGACAACACTATCCAACTCAGCTGTGCGCGCCGTGATAATCAACGGCTCACCTTGATAGAGGTCGGGTAGGTTTTGCGGGTAAATTTCAGCATTAACCCCTTGCGGCCAGTTAACGGTGATATCGCTCATCATCGGTTTATCCAACTTGTTGAATAGTTCTGACATGATTTCCTGCACCTCATCAACATTGCCGATGTAGGTAAAACTACCGCGACCAAACTGGGCCGCTTTACGCATAAAAAATGAGTTGGGGGCAGAGCCAATACCGACGGTGAATAGGCGGCTATTTCCAAGATTTTGTTGGATCTCTTTGAACAGTGCCTGCTCATTACCGACTGCACCGTCGGTAATGAAGATCACCTGCCTGACAACATTCGAAGCCTTTCCGTTAACTGTATTTTTCACACCTCCATTGCTGTTACCCACATTTAAGGCCGCCTGCAGCGCCGGTAACATGTCGGTGCCACCACCAGACTTTATCCCGCTCACATATTTTCTCGCCTTGGTAAGGTGCACCGCATCGGCAGCCACCGACTGGGGGAACAAAGGAAAGGTTTTAGAATTGAATTCAATAATATTAAACCGATCCCCCGGCTGCAGTTGATTAACCGCCATCAACAGCGCAGATTTCGCCTGCCGGATGGAAACCCCATCCATCGAACCAGACGTATCAATAATGTAAATCACTTCTTTCGCCAAGCGTAACTCAGAACGCTGAAAACTCGGTGGCAACACCATTATTAGTGAGTAACTCTCGCCATCTATTGATTCCGAAAAAACGGCCGCTGCTGGTTCACGACCCACTACAGGCTCCCAATGCAACACAAAATCCTGTTCCATTGACACCGCACCTTCTTTTAAGCGCAATGCATACTGATCGCCCTGCCGTGACAACAACACCGTGTGATATGCACTATCGATAGCATTCAGAGGCATACCTGCGTTAATAGTCGCTGTAATAGTAATGGGGTTTATCACGTCGGACGCAGCGGGTCGCAGTGGATTTAATAGCGGAGTGATACGGCTAGCATCGGTAACCTGGTCGGTATTGAAAGCCCAACCTATACCCTGCTCGATCACCGCCAGCACATCATTCTCTTGCGTTGGCCGTGTTTGATCATCGCCACTATCGTGTCGTTTGTTATTAGCACCCGCCGAACGTAACGGCACGCCTGGAATATAACGAGGAGTAATCGTCATCGGGAAACGCAGTCCAAATTGCCCGCTGTCATACTCGATAGTTTGTAAATAGACCAACTCGACGACAATCGATTCGCCGGGAGCGATGTTTGCGACCGAAGACGTAAACATATTGGGACGCTCATGTTCCACCAACGCTGCTTTTTTGCCGCTTAATTTTGCCGCGCGGTAAATTTCTTTCGCCAACGCCCTTTCTTTTATCTCCCCATAAATAACACGCTCGCCAATATGAATGCTCATTTGATTGACGGCGGCATCGTCCGGTAACGGAAACACATACAACCCCTCCACCCAATCGTCGGAGTCATTAGTAAAGGTTTGCTTCAAAACGACTTTTGCCACCATGCCATTAATATCAAAATGCACCTCGGATGATTGCAATACCGCACTACTGTAGAGTCCACCCTGCTGTCCACGCATCAGTAATTGTCCTGCCTGCACATCTTCTTTGTGCCATAACTCTGGCTCAGTGATATTGTCTGTTTGCTGTGACTGCCCCTGGGCCTCCGCTTTAGCAACGTCTAAAAACACAGTAAAAGCGCCAACCGTCAACACCAGCGCCAGTAAATAGCGCAGCCGCAACAGTTTTTTCTTGGCCCGGCAGTCCCACTGATAATCTTCAATAATTTCCCGCTTGGGACGACGTTTGATCTTTAGCATGAAAAACCCACCCTGTTCGTTTATAAACAGTTTGCTTATAAACGTTAGAACACAGTAAACACGCTAATCAGGGCATTCTTTGGGGTGATTTATGGCACTCAGGTGTGCAATTATGGGGAATTGTTGCAGTGATGGTCGGCGGCAAAGCCATTATTTTAACGGGCGCAGGTGGCGATGACCAAGGTGACCTTCAGATGATCAACCTGTATCCCCACAACGATCTTACGACACTGCTCTACGTCAACACAGAGCTAGCTCGCATCATCGACCCTAATGCTCCTGATATGGATGACGGCCCATTTTGGATCCCTAGTCTGTTTCCTGCTCAATAGCAGTCATAAAAAATATCCGAGTTGATCGAGGACTTGTAGTCTCAAATGTGCCCTCGGTGATTCGTCGTGCTATTCACTAGTTGATGAGCCATTACCCATGCTCAAACGAAACTCCTGCACAACGCCAACATCCAATTATACCCGCGCGGAGGAAAAACGGACGGGTAGTACAGGAAACTGCAGAGCACTAGATAGTGAAATACAAGCATTCGTTTCAACCAAAGACAGCTACTAGAATTTTCAGTTATTCGCTGTCTTCTGATCCGTTGGCACATGCTCTTTGGTCAAAGAATCGATCCCTCATACGATCACAATAGTCTAACAGTGCTTTGTGTGATTTAGCCGCGTCTTGCAACGGAGATGAAAATGGCGCGATTGCGATTCCAGCGATGATCGGATAGATCGCGACATCGGTACCACTAGGTTCGTCACCGAAAAAATAGAATTTTTCGATGCGACATTTTCCAATTATTAACGAGTTCTCTTACCTCATAACTGATACTCGAAATTTTCAGTAGTATTTCTACTGTGGTACAAAACTAACTCACACTCGGTAATCCAAAAGCCGGGGGTATTGAAGCAATGTTAGCATGTGTGAAGCGCCCCCAGTTCGGCGTTCAATGTAAGCAGTGGACCACGCGAGTTAACTTGTTCAAAGTAGTCGTGGCATTCTGATAGGTCGATAGCATGTTCAAAAAAATTGACTTAATCAGTTAACACCATCTTCCAACCCGACAGATATTTGAATAGAACACGGTGCGAGGTCGACGCGACAGCAAAACCAACGAGTTCAACTCCAGCGTCAAGTGCCAAAAGCGCGCCCTGTTTTAGACCTGCGATGAAGTTTGATTGCTGGTCGAGACTGAGGGTTATCCATATTTTCTTGGGCTCTATACTTCAGCATATAGGTACGAGATTATCATTTACATACTCCTCTACTTTTTGGTCTGGCGAGTTCAACTGCCTGCGGTATATAGTAATCAAGCGCTGTCCTATCAAATACAGCCATGGGCAAGACACGCATTGCTTTGCCATCCCCTGTGAGGCGATTCAATTTGTCCTTCATACGCGCACCTTTTAGAAATCCAACATCAATACCGTGGGGCATTGTTCGCACGTGACACACGCCGCCGCCTCGGTAAGAATATGTTGTTATTCTGTCTTTTCGTGTCTCGTCCATTCCCTCGGTTGATAGAAGATAGGCGCGTACTTCTAGAAAGAACACCTTGTGTGGCGAGTCCATATCCTTGTCATATTGCATTGGCTATTTTCCCTTCATCCATTGAGCCGGTGTACGTGCTTCGCCTGCACGGATGACCCATTGAAGGTGCCGCATAGCAGATATATCCACTAGTGGGTTTTCTTCAAGAACAACTAAATCGGCGATCTTGCCGATTTCAACGGTACCGACTTGGTCATCAATTTTTAGCATCTGAGCCCCGTTTATTGTGGCTGCAACAATCGCTTCGTGTGGTGTCAGTCCGGCATCTACGAGTAATTCGAGTTCGCCAATAGAACCTGCACCATGAAACAGAAAGATCCCCGCTGCAGGATGAAACGAGGTATCGCTTCCCATCACTATGGGTACACCTTCTTCATGCATTTTTAAGACAGCGCGTTGACTGCGTGCCAATGCTTCAGTCAATGAATCTTCAGTAAAGGCGGCATCAGCTATCCATATTCTGATGAACTTGGGTATCCAGCTCAGGTCACCACGGTATAAGGCGTCACGAGAGTCCTCATACGACTCCAAATTACGCGCTGCGTCGAGCTCGTCGGTCGGTACAACCAGCGTCAGCAATGGATCATCTAGACGATTAGCCCTGAACCGCGTGAGGTGGGAGTCTGTAATGGACAATGTTGAGACTTGAAACACTCCCGCGTCCGCAACAGCTTTCGCGAACGCTGTATTAAGGTCTGCATCGCGATCAGGTCCAGGGCCAATAATCGGGTGCATAAGCCCATGCGCGCCGTGCTCGACTGCACGTAGAAGCTGGTCCTCTTGAGTAGCATGAAAATACAAGGGAAGCCCACGCTTTTTGGCTTCTTCTTGGATCATTAGCAACATTGCATCGCTATGTACCGGAAGGCTCCCTGTGGGGGAAAATCCGGTCTCTAAAGGTATCTTGGCACCGGCTGCACCGATGGACTCCAGATGATCGAAAAATGTATGCAGTTCTGCCTCTGTCTTCACCTCGTCAAACGCCGTATTGGGATAGCCACCCGAAGAACGCAAGAATGGACCAAGGTAGAGGTAGCGCGGCGCGGCAACTCGCTCGTCGATCATCGCCTGAATCTTTGACACAACAAAACTTTGAGACCCAGCGTCCAACACCGTCGTCACACCACTCGCTAAATAGGCACTAAGGTAGTGATTCACGTGCTTACCCCAGGTAGTGGACCATAGGCCTTCAATAGATTCAGGCGCATCGAGCGCCGAACCAGGGCCGTACGATAGGTGCGTATGAGCATCGATTAAACCTGGGACGACAAAGTTACCTGCTAGATCTAGTACTTCTCCATTGTGATGCGGTAGTCGTACTCCAACTTCAACAATAATCCCGTCCTTAATAAGGATGTCCTTCGGTGACGATGGTTGCAATCCGCGCGCATCAATTACCTGTACATTCTGGAGAAGTAAAAAATCGGCAATCGCCATCTCACCGTAGGTTATCCAGAACAAGCTAGCCCAAAACATGTAAATAGCATTATTTTTGCTGGATCGCTTAGGGAACTGAGTATTCATAATCATTGAGGTTACCTGTCATTTCATTGCCAGTGAGTTTAATCACCTATAGTTGACAACGTGGTGGCAAGAACCAAAATGATTTAGGGAATTTTTGGACCTTTCCAGTTCGTCGCGCGAAGAAACTCCTCCCAAGATTTATCGGCTTCTTTGTTAAAGTGCTTCACTGAAATACCAACAGACTGAACTCGATCCAGACGAAATACCCTAAAATCACACCTTAGTTCACACCATGCAGCTAAGGTCCAGTTTTGCCCCCAGAATGACAAGCCCAGAGGTCTCACTTCGCGAGCCGTAACATTTCCATACTGATCGACATAGAATAATTCCACGAAAACCCGATTTTTTAGGGCCTTGCGTATCAGTCCTAAATTCTTTGCATCTTCGACAATGGGCTGCGCCATAGCCGGAAATAGATTGACATCCTCCATCGCCCGACGTTTTGGGGGTGGCAAAACCGCTCGAATTTTTGTGAGTGCCTCCAAAGCAGCGCCGGCCAATGCAGGATCAGCGTTGACTTGCACCAGTCGAGTTCCAAAAGCAAGCGCTTCGAGCTCCTCATCTGTGAATGAAATTGGTGACATTGAAAAGGAGGGATCCATTGAAAACCCCTTGCTTGGTTCACTATTAATTGGAATTCCAACGAGCTGTAAATCCAATATGTGACGATAGATAGTCCGAGAAGACAGCTCGAGCCGTTCGCTTAAATACTTGGCCGTCGTTATTCTACGGCTTCGAATGATTTCTACAATTTGAAAAAGCCTATCAACCCTGCGCACTCAAATTTTCTCCCCCTTTTTTGACAGATTCCATGCCTTTGTTAACTGTATCAGTGACGCAAACGTTTTGTTACTGATATTCTTTCTCCGTCTTGGCTCATTGCGCCATCTCCTATCTGATTTACTTCTGCAGGTATTTACCCGTTGGTCATTGCGCCAGAATACCCGATTACACATACATACTTACTAGGTAATTGGTTTAGTTTTTGTAAAAATTTATTTCCTAATATTGGCTCTCTCAACTGCCCTTCGAAACTATGACAACACCGCCAATCAATCAAGAATTGAAAACATCGTTTCTTATCTCCAATACCCTGTCGACTCACTAAGCCACCGCATTAACCGAAATATGACTCCCTCCCCGCCCACTTTCCACGTCGACCCTCAACGCCATCTGCTCTTTTAGCTCACTTACATGCGATATGATGCCGATCATACGGCCCGATGCTTGCAGGTCGATCAGGGTTCTAATGGCTAGGTCGAGTGATTCGGGATCGAGGCTGCCGAAACCTTCGTCGATAAACAAAGTGTCGAGTTTAATGCCGCCGGCGTAGGACTGAACTACGTCGGATAAACCCAGTGCCAGAGACAGCGCTGCGAGAAACGACTCACCGCCAGAGAGTGTTGCTACCGAGCGGGTTTTGCCGGAGTAGCTATCTTCCACTTCGAGCTCTAACCCGGAGGCTTTGTTGCCTTTGGCGCGGTCTTCTTTGCGCACAAGCTGATAACGGCCTTTGCTCATGAGGGTGAGACGCTGGGATGCCTGAATTAACACGTCGTCGAGTAACACGCTGAGCACAAAACGTTGCAGGCTGATTTTGTTGCCGGTTTGGCCATTGGCAACATCGCTGAGTGTGCCAATGACTTTGTATTCGGCTTCCAGTGCTTCGTTCTTTTTGTGGGCCTGATCAAGTTTGCGTTGTATGTCTTTGAGCTGGTTGTTGCGTTCTTCCAGCTTGCGCGAGCTGGTATCGGCGGTGCTGTAGCTTTCTGTTTTTTCAATCAGTGTTGTTTCAATAGCATTCAGGTCGGGCCTTTGTTTGCCTGCCACTCCGGTTTGAATTTGCTGTATCGCACCTTTAATGGCGTCCAGCGCTGAGCGATAGGCATTAATAGCTTCTTTCAATGTTTGCTGTTCATGCTCTTGCAACATCGCTGACTGAAAATCGTCCGCTGTGGCGAACAGGCTATTGACGAGGGCTTCATTCCAAACGGCTGTTGTTTCACGGGTTTGCGTTGTTTGTTCGGCACGTTGTTTTTCAAGGGCGGTGTGCTGGCTTGAGGTTTTATCACATTCTGAGCGGGCTGTTGCCTGCCCCTTCTCTGTGCTCTCTAAGGCTTGGGACAATTGATTGATGCGCAATGTCACCGCCGCGAGTTTGTCAGTGAGTGCACCGGGGTCGCGCAAGGCTTGTGGTACTGCCACTAGCAACTGGTCAACAACTGTGCGCGTTCTAACCACTT
>CAYNZI010000004.1:0-14522 GCA_964401565.1 uncultured Spongiibacteraceae bacterium | reverse complement strand
CTTGCTCGTTGTGTTCGCCAGCCTGTATGGTCAGTGTTTCCAACGCCGTTTTTAACACCGCTTGTTCGGGTTTGATGGCGGCTATGCGTTTTTGTAGCTGTTGCTGTTGGTCTTGTTTGGCTAACAACTTATTCAGTGCACTTATGTCGGCATTGTGCCGCACCTGCAACGTGGCCAGTGTGTCGTTAGCTAATGACCCCAATTGCGTTGCCAGCTTTTGGCTGTCGCTGCGGGTTTGGGTCAGTGCATTGGTCGCCTGATCCAGGCCTTGTTTTGCACCTTCCATGGCTTGGCGGGCCTTTTCTGCGGCGGCTCTGGCATGGTCTACAGCGACCTTGTCGATCAGCTCGCTGCTGTCTGCAGCGGGTGATGGATGCTCTTGGCTACCACAAACAGGACAGGGTTCGTTCTGTTTTAGTTCTCTCGCTAGTAAAGCCGCCTGACCTGCATGCCAGCTCATCTCTGTTTGTTTGGCGCCAGTTTCAGCTTGTTTGAATGACTCTGCGGCGGCCTTGTACTCTAGCTGGCAAGTCGCTTCGGTGCTGGTGTCTGCCACTTCTTTTTTGCGACTATCTTCCAGCTGCTGACGTTGTTCCAGCTGGAGTTCTAATGTGTTGAGTGCAATGTGTTGTTCTGCCAGGCTTTCAAGCTCACGCTGCAATGCTTGAATTGATTGTTCGCCGGTGTCCAATTCATTGTTCAGGGTATTTTGTTGCTGCTGCTTGTCGGTTAACTGGCTGTTGCTGGCATTCAGCCCGGCCTCTGCCATGGCGAACTGTTTTTGCGCCTGCTGCAATTGTTGAATGTGTTGCTGCCGTTGTTGCAGTTCTAGCTGCTGCTTGGTTAGCTCAGTCACTTCTTGGGCGTTGAGTTTCGCAGTAGCAAGCGCCTGCGCAGAAACTAACTGGCGTTGTTCCGCTTGCTTTACCTGGCCCGCACTGTCGGTTAGTTGTTGTTTGAGCTTATTGAGCGTGGCGGCTTCTGCTTGGGCATTGGCAAACAAGGGCTGGATGGCGCGCGCATTAATGGCTTGATCCAGTGTCTGTTGTTTGCGTTTGATGGCGGGTTCTTGTTCTATGCTGGCGGCCAGTTGCGCCTGTTTCTGGCTGAGTTCATCGAAGCGTTTAATAAGTTGCTCGGCTTGTTGCTTGCTCGCTTCGCTGGTTTTTTTGTCAGCGTCGGCTTTAACTCGGGCTGCCAGCGCTGCTGATAACTCCGGTGCTAATGTCGCTAACGATTCCGCCACTTCTTCTTCGGTGTTGACCTCGGCGGCTTGTAAAATGCCGCGGATTTGATTTTGGTGATTTTCAACCGCCTGCTTGATGCCCGACGCCCTGCTTTTGAGTAAATCTTCAATGCGTTTATAAATGCGTGTTTGGAATAATTGGCTAAATATTTTTTCCCGGTCGCGGGAGTCGGCTAACAATAGCTCGCGAAATTTCCCCTGGGGTAATACCATTACCTGACGGAATTGTTCAACGTCGAGGCCAATCAGTTCTTTTATTGATTGTGTCGCGTCGGTGACACTTTTGGATACCAGTAACTTGCCCTCGTCACTGCCATCGAGCTCCCACAACTGCGATTCAGGTGCATGGTTAGTGGTGCCCTCACCCCGTGTTTTGGGTTTGTCTTGCTGCGGTACCCGTCTTATCCGGTAACGCTTGTCACCCAGAGCAAACTCCAGGGTGATTTCTGTCAGTAACGATGGTTCGGCAAAGTCACAGCGCATTTGCGATGCGTCGCGCTCGGCGCCAGTAGTTTGGCCATACAAAGCAAAACAAATAGCATCGAGAATGGTGCTTTTGCCGGCACCGGTGGCGCCATTAATCAAAAACAGCGGGTTGCTGCCCAGCGCCGCAAAATCGACTGACTCATTGCCGGCGAAGGGGCCAAACGCCTGCAGGTTCAACAATAGCGGTTTCATGCTTGTGCCTCGGCTTTGTTGAGGTCGTTGATCGCTGTTTGAATCGTCTCGTCTTGGTCTTCGCTGAGCTCTTGCCCGGTGATTTGCACAAAGAAGTCCCGGAACATGTCCAGTTCGCCCCGCTTTAGGGTTTCACGGTTCATCTGTTGTTCGCCGGTTACTAACATTCCCGGTTTCTCCAAGTGTAAAACGTTAGGATACACAGCGCGCAGTTTGCCCATCGGGTCGAGAATGGCATGACGATCGGTTAACCGGATTAACAAATAATCTTGGTGATTGGGGTCAACTTTGCCCTGCTCGAGAATGGTTTGTAATTCGCCTTCAATAATGCGCATATCCCGCAGTGGTTGCAGCGGCAAATGCTTGGCAGTCACCGAATTTTTATCCAGCTCTACCAGTGTCACGCCTTTGTTTTGTTTCTCTTCAGAAAAACTGTATTTAAGGATCGAGCCGGAATAACGAATAAATTTTTCGCCCTTGTATTGTGGGCTATGCAAATGCCCCAGTGCGACATAGTCAAAATCTACGCAGGATTGATAACTAACACGGTCTGCCCCGCCTATTGATAACGGCCGCTCCGATTCAGATTCGCTGGCACCATCTAGAAAACAGTGACTGATTAATACATTAGCCACGTCGTCGCTTGTTACCGCCTTTATCTGGTCGACCATATACGTGTGAGCATCGTCGTAGCTGGTGACATCGGCGGCAAACAGATTGCGTACTGTCTCGGGGTCATTGTAAGGGATACCGTAAAAGGCAACGGTATCGCCACCGGCTGTAATCAATACCGGTTCGGTAACCTGATTGAGATCACCCAGAATATGCAGGCCGGCTGAACGTAACTGCCGCGACCCAAAGCGCAAGCGCTCTGCGCCATCGTGGTTGCCCGGTATCAAAATAACAGGGATGTTCATGTCCGAACAAATGGTGGTGATAAATTCGTCGAGCAACTCCACCGCCTTTGCCGGCGGCACCGAGCGATCATAGATGTCGCCAGCAATCACCAGAGCATCGGCCGCTTCTGTTTTTATATAGGCAACAATTTGCTCCAGCACATGGCGCTGGTCGTCGAGTAAAGAGACATTGTGAAACTGGCGACCTATATGCCAGTCAGAAGTATGGATAAATTTCATCAACGAGAACTACCTATCAGCGCTTACAGTGTACAAACGATCACTTCTATAACGACCCTCTTGCTGGGCCCCTGAAGATCACGCAGTATAGGCCATTATGAACGATCAATTAAGTAGCCATTGATAGCCTGATATACTCTTGAGCTTGGCAAACGTGTAGCCGCTACCACTCAACCAATAACACCTGGTCAATAGGAATTACCACCGTTGAAAAATAATCCCCGGGTTTACCGCTTCGCGGCTTATCGAGGCGCACTCGACATGCTACCTCTCAGCCTGGCGGTGCTGCCCTGGGGAGTATTGTTTGGTGCTCTCGCGGTGCAGCGAGGGTTCAGCGGGCTCGAAGCGCAGGCCTTTTCGGCCATTGTTTTTGGCGGGGCGGTGCAAATTGTTGCCATTGAATTAATGGCCGACAATGCCAGTTTATTTACCGTCTTATTCAGCGCGTTGGTGATTACCTCTCGGCATTTTTTATATGGCCTGACTTTGCGCGACCGTTTAAAAAACCAACCGTTACGCTGGCGTCTACCGCTGGGATTTTTGCTAACCGATGAACTGTTTGCCTTATCGGGTCATCGGCATGCCTACAAGAGCCGCCTGCGCCTGCATTATGCATTGGGTGCCGGCGGCAGTTTTTATCTCGCGTGGAACGTGTGGACCTTTATTGGCATTGTGGCCGGCGCCTCGCTGCCAGACCTAACCGATCTCGGGTTGGATTTTGCCATTGCTGCAACGTTTATTGCACTGGTTGTGCCCAGTATAAAATCACTGTCGGTTTTAGTCACAGTGATCGTAGCGGGCGTCGCCTCGGTTACCTTTGCGCTGTGGCAACTTGAGCTAGGCCTAATATTGGCGGGCCTGTTGGCAATGGCGGCCGGTTTCACGGTTAACTTATGGGAGCGCAACCGATGACTTTTATCACTATCTTGTTGCTGGCCGTTATTATCTTTACCAGCCGCTACCTATTTCTCGAAGGGAAGCTGCCCGTTCGGCTCGGCACCCATGCCCGCGACTTCCTCAGCTTTAGCGGGCCAGCCGTGTTAACCGCCATCTGCATGCCCATTGTCTTTGTGAAGAGTGATCAACTAAACGTGGCGTTAAGTAACCCGTATTTAGGCGCTGCTATCGTCTCGGTAGTAGCGGCCTGGAAAACCGGCAATATCTATTGGACCGTTGGCCTTGGTATGCTGGTTTTTATTCTCTATGGCCGTTTTTGATGTATCACGGGCTTGGCACGCCCTACTCAGGCCACATGGATACGATCCAGCACACAAAATCGCGCCACCCGTAAGTGATACCATCAGGCAACGAAATAGCGACAGAGGGCTCAAGTAATGACAAAAAAATTTACCCCCGCGACAACCGAAGATTATCGACTACTTGCCAAAAAACGCCTGCCAACATTCCTTTACGACTATGTCGCCGGCGGCGCTAATGACGAAATCACCATGGCTGCCAATATTTCAGACTTTCGCAAACTTTGCCTAACGCAGCAGGTGATGCGCGATGTCAGTCATATTGATACCAGCACCACGCTGAGTGGCCAAGCCGCCAGTATGCCTTTGGCATTAGCGCCGGTAGGTATGGCGGGCATGATGGCAAGGCGCGGTGAGGTTCAGGCAGCACGGGCGGCTGAGAAAGCGGGGGTACCCTTTACCTGCTCGACAGTGGGTATCTGCTCGGTAGAAGAAATCAAAGCCGCCACAGACGGCGCATTCTGGTTTCAACTGTATATGCTGCACAATCGCGATGCTGTTCTGTCCATTCTAGAGCGCGCCAAAGCGGCAGGCTGTGGCACGTTAGTCTTTACCGTTGATTTGGCAGTCCCTGGTATGCGCCACCGGGATCGACGCAATCGCATGGGGACCACCGGGCTGGCCACACTTTCACAGGTTGCAACCCGCCCGCTCTGGGCGATGGATGTAGGGCTAAGGGGCAAGCCACATACACTGGGCAACCTGACAGATGTGGTCGAAGATGCGAACAGCCTAACCGGTTACCAAACTTTTATTAATGACCAGTTTGACACCTCTGTAACCTGGAAAGATATTGAATGGCTACGGTCTGTATGGCACGGGAAACTGATTATAAAAGGCATTCTGGAAGATAATGATGCACGACAGGCGATGGATACCGGCGCCGACGGTGTGATTGTTTCGAACCACGGCGGGCGACAATTGGACAGTGTTGCCTCCAGTATTTCCAAGCTCCCGGCTGTCGCCTCTGCTGTGGGTGATCAAATTGAGGTTTATATGGATGGTGGTGTTCGCAGCGGTATTGACGTCGTTAAGGCTGTGGCGCTCGGTGCACGCGGCGTATTGATTGGCCGCCCCTGGGTCTGGGCTATTGCTGCCAAAAAGGAGGCCGGTTTAACTGATCTGCTCGGTACTTTTCAACAAGAAATCGCCATTGCCATGTCATTAATGGGAATCAATAAAATCAGTGAAATCCACCGCCGCCTAATACACAACCGTTAAGCCCTTAGAAGCTATGCGTATTATCAATCGCCTCGTTTAAACGGGGCGAATTTCCTTCAGCCACTAAATATGTTTAAAAACCAATATTTATCCTAAAATATTTGTATGAAAACAAATTAAAGGTTATATTCTGATCCAGTGAGCAGATGGACACCCTAGCGTTACTTATAACAATGAGAGTACATCTCCCATATCAGAATTCATGATTAGTCGTCCAGAAGGAACCGAACTCATGCATTACGACATCCTCATTGTGGGCTATGGCCCTGTTGCCGCCGTCGCCGTGAATATGCTCGCTCAAAGGGGCTGGAAGGTCGCCGTTGTTGACCGGCTGCCCGATGTTTACCCCCTGCCTCGCGCCATTGCTTTTGACGGCGAAACATTCAGAACCTTTCAGGAATTAGGCCTGGATAGCGAAATAGGCAAATCAACGGTTGGAAGCCAGGGCGCCGAGTTTTTGGATGCCGACGGCAATCGCCTAATCGGTTTCGACGTGCCACCAGGAACTCTCGGTATTTTTCGATACCCTGACACCAGCTATTTCCACCAACCCACGCTTGAGAGAGACCTACGGCGCAGTGCGGCCGCTTTTAACAATGTCACCGTTCTGCTGGAACACGAAGCCGGCATGCCAAACCAAAATGGAGAGATGGTTAGCGTTGGCGTCACCGACCTAAAATCCGGTGCGATTAAAACACTAACCGCCGACTATTTGATCGCGGCAGATGGTGCGTCGAGCCCAGTGCGCAAAGGTTTAGGCTTTAAACTCGAATCATTAGGGTATGACTGCCAATGGTTGGTGGTGGACGCCAATGTAAAAGACAGAAGCACGCTGCCCGTTACCACCCAACAACACTGTGATCCAAAACGTATTGTCACCTTTGTTCCCGGAGTAAATGAACTGGTGCGCTGGGAGATACGCTGCCTGCCCGGCGAAAGCGTTGAGGACATGCAAAACGATGACTTCATCTGGGACATTATTGGCCGCTGGGTGACACCAGAGAACGCCAGCATTGAGCGGTCGGCGGTTTATCAGTTTCATGGAACGACGGCAGATCATTGGTCAAACGATCGTATCTTTCTTGCCGGAGACGCGGTGCATCAAACTCCGCCTTTTCTGGGCCAGGGCATGGTGGCAGGTATTCGCGATGTGGTGAATTTGGTCTGGAAACTCGACATGGTGAAAAACGGCACTGCCCCCGCCAGCCTTCTTGAAACGTACCAGCCCGAACGCAAGCCCCACGCCCACGACTTGGTGTCTTGGGCCGTTGAACTTGGCCAACTGATGGACCAAATTGCCGACGCCCATGCAAGCGGTGAGTTTCCGAAAAATATGGCCGCCGCCTACGGAGGCAGCCGAGGGTTTCCTCGCCTGCACTGCGGCGTGCTTGCACTGACCGAAAACGATGCCAGTGATGGCGTTACTGGATACCCTGTCCCCCAGCCACTCATTGCCCTTGATGGTGAGAAGCCAGTGCTGATGGATGAATTGATCGGCCAGAATTTTGCAATCCTGTCGGCGACCGATGTATCAGATGACCTATCTGAACAGCACAAAGCCCTACTGGAAAAAATAGGCACGACGATGCTCGTGTTACCCGAAGCCACTCGTAAAAGTAATGAACTTGATCTGCTGCTCGGGCTTCATAAAGCGGTGATAGTGCGTCCTGATCGTTATGTTTTTGGATTGGTGAACGACGAGAATTCCATGTCGGATCAATTGAACAAGCTACAACAACATTTTAACCATTAACAGATAGATGGAGATAAACCGATGAAATTGGTTACGTTTACCCTCGACAATAAAACCCGCATAGGCGCACTCAAAGGGGACTTTATTGTTGACCTAACCGCTATCGATGCAAGCCTGCCATCGGACATGCTGTCATTATTGCAAGGCGGCGATGCCATGCTAACGCAAGCGAAAGTAGCTGCCGACAAAGGTGATGCCTGCATCGCTTTAGCAAACGTCAGATTGGAATCTCCGATTCAAAATCCTGAAAAAGTATTGGCTGTCGGCTTGAACTATTTGGATCATTTTTATGAAATCCCTGAACAAATACGCCAAACCCGCGGCATGACGCCACCCACCACACCGATCATTTTCAATAAACAAACCAGTTCTGTAAACGGTCCTTTTGACCCAATTCTATTACCTCCGGAATCTCACCAACTGGATTATGAAGCCGAATTAGCCGTTGTTATTGGTAAAACCTGTCGCCGGGTTTCTAAAGAACAAGCCTTTGAAGCAATTGTTGGTTACACCATCCTCAACGACATCACCATTCGCGATTGGCAGATTGCTTCGCCCACTATGACCATGGGCAAATCATGGGACAGCCATTGCCCAATGGGACCCGCGCTGTTGACCAAGGATGAAATTGACGACCCGGAGAACCTGAATGTCAAAATGCTGGTTAACGGTGTCGAACGGCAAAATTTCAATACCAAAGATATGATCTTTAACATTGCCGATCAAATCGCTCATTTGTCCACCGCATTCACCCTGAAACCCGGTGATGTGATTGCAACCGGCACGTCGGCAGGTGTTGCCCTGTTTACAGAAGGCCAACCCTGGTTGGTTGAAGGCGACGTGGCCCGCGTGGAAATTGAAGGGCTTGGTTATATAGAAAATATCGTCAAGAAAGACGACTCGACATCATTCATCAAATAATCACACAGGGAAAACTGCCATGATTAAGGCAAGCGATATAGCTTACGTGCGTTTTCGTGCTCCGGACCTGGATAAAATGGAGGCTTACCTCCTGAACTTTGGCATGGTGCGTTCTGCGCGCACCGACACAACCTTGTATATGCGAGGCGTTGGACAAGATCACACCATTCACATTACCGAATTGGGCGATGAACCGATATTTCTTGGCTTTGCCATGAATGCACAATCCAAAGATGACCTTGAACATTTTGCCCGAGAAAATAACCTATCGGTTGAAAAACGGACGGAACCCGGCGCCGGGTTTCACTGCAAAATTAAAGACCCTGACGGCTATTCTATTGAAGTGGTTTACGGTATCGAGCAGCCTACTGAATTATCGCGGCGCCACGATCAAGCCGTGAACACATGCCAAGAAACCCGTCGACCCAATGTCCCTGTGCGTCAGGAGGCAGGCCCATCGCGCGTGGTTCGTCTGGGACATATCGCCATTAACGTGACAGATTATGCCGCTAGCTTCTCATGGTATAACGAGAAACTTGGATTGATTAAATCGGATGAAGTTTTCATTGGCGATGAAAGCGCCATTTTTGGCGGATTTACTCGCTGTGACTGTGGTGATAAACCTGTGGACCATCACACTATCTTCTTTGTTGGAACGGGTGAACCAAAATTCGGCCATGCCGCATTTGAGGTTGAAAATCTGGATGACTTAATGATCGGACGTTATGTGCTTGAAGACAATAACTATACGCCGGTATGGGGCGTGGGCCGTCATATTTTGGGTAGCCAAATTTTTGATTATTGGCGAGACCCATGGGGCAATGTGTTAGAGCACTGGACTGATGGCGATGTTTACGACAGCAGCGTTCCCGCGCAGCTCAATTCTATTGACGCGTTAATCGGCAACCAATGGGGTAAACCTGCGCCTGCTGATATGGGATAAAGAACCGACCGTGTATTGTTGTTGCTGCGCTTGCAACAACAATGGTCCCGCTTTTTAACTTGAGCTATTAGAGCCTAGCAGAGCGGCAACGAGCATATCGGCGTGCCGCTCTACTCTATCGCTTTGCTGGCTGTCTATGTTAAACAACAGCTGACATTCGGGGGCATGAGAAAACAGTAAAGATGAGGCTCCCACGAACATATAGTACCAATGAATAAAATCGTCTTCGGTTAACCCTAGCGCCTGAGTAACAGGTACACGGAGCAAAGCCACACTATCCTTGATATGACCTTCTGCCAAATATTCAATGCGCCAACTCTGGTGCCGAGCTTCTTGAGACATAAGCCGCGCCAGTGCCGGTTTTTTCGCGGTAAAGCGCACATAAAAACGAATGATCAATGCCACCTGCTCACGGGCACTGATATCACGTATTACCTCTAATCGGGGTTGCAGGGCATCTTCCATTTCTGAAAAAATAGAATCTGCCATCGCTTTCCATAACGTTTCCTTGTCGCCAAAGTGATAAACCAACAAACCGCGCTGCACACCCGCTTTTGTTTCTATATCTTTAATGGCAACACCGACAAAGCCCAGCTCGGAAAATAACGAAAATGCAACCTCCATCAAACTGGCCCGCGCATGCTCAGTCCTTTCCTGAAGCCGCCTTTTAGGTTTTACTGCTTTCGTTAACGCGGTCATTCTGTCAGTTCCAAATAGCTCGTTGAAATCGAATCGTTTGAGGAAATTCGCTTTGACGCAAATTATACTGGATGCAATTTTCTTATCAACACACTTAATGGGATCACACCGGCTATTTATTCTCCTTAAACGATTTCACTGCCACCACGGTTACCACAACAAAGGCACCAACGATGCCCATGCAGAGGTGCGTCGTATTCTTCAGGAATGCTTTGCACTGATTATTCAATCGCCGATCGGCACCTTCGCGAATCCAACCTCACGATCGAAACTGTCGCCATATTGTTAGGTTACAACGATACAGCGGCATTTCGAAAAGCCTTTCGTCGATGGTACGGCCAAAGCCCCAGCCACTACAGAAACGAGCTTAGACGCCAGAGGCAACTCAATGAACGACTGCGAACCTGATGAGATAGACGTTCTTGCATTGTGACTAATTATTCAGGCGACATCGACACGATCTGCCCTCTGGCGGGATTGGCTTTACCTGCTAATACCGACTGGTAAGTCTGGGTAACGGCATCAGCACCATAGCTTCGTTCCACCGTCATCCAACCATCGCAAAATTGACGGAAACCCGAAAATGCGCTCCACATCTGCTCTGTAAAAGCTTCCAGCCCCAGCTCTGCGCTGCGAGTTTCACGATGAGTGGGCGCAAAGAAGAATACCGGTTTGGCGCCTGGTAAGTCTTTTGATGAACCCATTTCATTGTAGTGCGTCGCACCGATACGACAGGAGTACTTCATATTGTCGCCGTAGTGATTATGCAGATCACTGATCACCTTAGCATTACCGGCCATATCAACCATCACGACCGGTTGCGCTGCATCCATGGCGGTCACTTCATCGTACGTGACTATTTTGTCGTAACAGCCAAGGCTTTCGCAGAAGGCGACATTACCGGGCGAGGTAATGCCAACACTGGCGAGCTTGCCGCGTGCTTTAACACAATGTGCCAGGGCGATACTGGTCTTACTGGACGCGCTGGTAATCAGGCAACTCTGTGAACCGAATGAATCATTCACATCAATAAAGTCTTCGACCAGCCAGGATGTTAGAAACAGCC
Organism: uncultured Spongiibacteraceae bacterium; assembly: GCA_964401565.1. GTDB lineage: Bacteria > Pseudomonadota > Gammaproteobacteria > Pseudomonadales > Dasaniaceae > Oceanicoccus. Next base: position 3,603 of record CAYNZI010000004.1, on the reverse strand, counting down.
CACGCAACAGACTGTCCTGATCTTCCCGCTCAGGTTCGTATATCGGGTTGGCAGATGCGCGGTCAAACTGTGAATAGATAGGCGCATGATTGGCGCGATGTGGCGATACGTCGGAAAACGATTCATTACCCGCCTTGCCTGCCAAAATCTTGTGGTGTGTTGAATACGGATAGAAACCCCAGGCCCTCTCACCCACTTTTACATCTGGGTGCTCCGAGACAATTACCTCGCCCCAACCCATTCCAGGAATACGCCCCCAACCCTCACCAGTAGGAAAGAACCCCCAGTAGTCCAACATATCGCCGGATGAAGCATAAGAAATATTATTGGCAGTCAACGCTTGTCGATCCACTTTAAACAGCACTTCGTTGTCGTTGAGGGCGTCGTCAATAACGTCGGTCTTGATTTGGGTATTAGCCCAATTGTCTTTGCGTACTTCTAGCGTGCTTACAGAAATCTTTCCCGACATTCTTTATCTCCTTAGAGCTGAGTGCTGCCACACGCATACTGCGGCTTATGGTGAAACAGTGCGGTTGCGCTAGCCGGACTACAAAAGACCCATCATACCGTTTACCGCCATTATAGTGAGTACCAACGAGCCAAAACCAAATAGCATAAATCGAACCAGTACCTTGTTAACGGTAACGTGTACCACACTGTGGATAACCCTTGAACCCACATATAACCAAGCGAGAGTCAGATTTAGTCCACTGCCGTCACCGGCGACCGCCAATGCCAATGCCGTGGCATAAAAAATAGTCGGTTGCTCCATCAGGTGATTATAATTATCGGCCTTCCACTGCACATGACTAGGCAGTTGACCGGCGAGTTCAGAGGTGCGCGCACCCGCGTCGGGGCCAAGCTTGGCCGCACTGATGGCAGGCAGCCGAGTGGCAATCATCCATACCTGTACGATCAGGGTCCACAGTACCAGTGCAATAACCGGCAGTAATATTGGCGATGATGTTAACATTTTTTTTCCTTTTATGATTGTTTGACGGATTAGTCGATAACACTATCAAGGTAATCTTCTCGTGTCACATTGTCCCGACAGATATTGACAAAAAATGTCCGTCCAGCTTTGATCGCGATAGCGGCAAACCCTGCGGAGAATTCTTACGCTCGCTTTATGCTCCGTATCGATCACTTAAGCTCTCCCGGCTAAACTTTAAGTCGAATAGCCTTTGGATCAGTTATCCCATGTCGAATTTCGCCACCAAATAATTGCCTCCTAATTCTGCTTGCGATATGGTAAAGAGAAAAACCGGAGTACGACTCCCGAACCTGGCTATGCTTTATCAAATAGAGAGGACTCAAGAATGGAACACACACTTCAAGTTAGTATTCTCAAAGAACTCATGCAGCAACTCGATGATGGTAAAAACATCGATGCCGGTGTTCAGTACAAAATGCCAACATCATCCTACGTTTGCGAAGAGTTGGCCGCGAAAGAATGGGACTCCTTCTTTCAAAATAGCCCGCAACTTATTGGCTTATCGGGCGACCTTCCCGAACCAAAGAGTTTCCTCACTATTGATGACTTCGGCACTCCTATTCTTGCAACCCGGGATAACGACGGCCGATTTCATGCCTTTCTAAATGCCTGCCGCCATCGTGGTGTACGTGTGGCCTCTGCGCCGCGCGGAACAACCAACCTGTTTACCTGTCCATTCCATTCCTGGAGCTATTCTCGGGAAGGTGAGTTAGTTGCCATTCCCAATGAAGATCATTTCGGCACGGTCGATAAGTCTTGTCATGGACTGATAGAACTACCTGCTATTGAACGGGATGGTTTATTGTGGGTACATCCGCAACCGGACGGTCATCTTGATATTGATGAATTACTCGGACCCCTTGCCGACGAACTTGCTTCTTATAAACTTGGTAATCTCGTTCATGGAGGCAAAACCACTATCGATATGAAGCTCAACTGGAAATTTGCAAATGATACTTTTGGCGAGACCTACCATTTCCAAAAGTTACACAAAAACACACTTGGGCAAGTCTTCCATGGCAACAATCTTCATTTCAAGGAGTTCGGGCGCCATCATCGCTTTGTAACCGCGTCTAAAGGCATTGACCAGCTAAGAGAGCGGCCGGAAACAGACTGGTCCATCACTGACGGAACGTTTGTACTCTATTACCTATTTCCAAATATCCAGTTGGTTGCCAGTTCAGACTCTGCGACTTTAATCAGAATTTATCCTGTTAAAGGCACTCCGGGGCGTTCAATTAGTCAAATTGAGTTCTTCTATTCACAACAGATTATTGATCTCGCCAAGGCTGCAGAAGCTGACGACAGTATTAAGAAAATCTCCGCAGACAATGTCTACGACGAAGATGCTAACAGAGCAGCAGTGCAAACACTGGAGGGATCAATGGAGATATTCAGTAGTACCATTGAACAGGAAGATTATGTGATGGGTGAGTTTCAGCAAAAATCTGCTGAGAATGGTCTACTGGAAGAAGTGATTTTCGGTCGCAACGAACCTGCCCTGCACCATTTCCATAATTCTTTTCGGCAAGCACTGGGATTAAAGAAATTAGAAAAAGTTAATTAGCTAATCCTTTCTGCTTCAACCAAGGCAACTCTACATTGAGTTGCCAGCGGTCACTCTCACTGATAGATCAGGCCTAACCGCCCCATTAATAGCTTTAAACTATTAACCCGACAAATAAATATCATTTCACCTACCCTCTAGTTACCCTGATAATAGGTCCATCACGTCACAAGGCTTCGAGAAAAACCGGAAGCAACGTGGCGACAAGTGTTTATAATCTCCGTAAATTGATGAGGAAAAACCCATGACCCAAAGAGTCCCTAATATCGTTTTCAAAACACGCGTGCGCGATGAAAGCGTCGACCAGGAAAACCCGTTCCGCTGGGAAGATAAGAGCTCTGCCGATATCTTCGGTGGTAAAAATATAGTCATACTCGCCTTGCCTGGCGCCTTCACGCCAACCTGTTCCAGCACTCACCTGCCTGGTTATGAAAATAAGTACGAGGATCTGAAAGCTAAAGGTGTTGATGAAGTCTACTGCCTGAGCGTGAACGATGCCTTCTCTATGTTCCAGTGGGCTAAACAGCTCGGCATTGAGAAAGTGAAAATGCTTCCAGACGGTAACGGTGAATTCAGCCGTTTGATGGGCATGTTAGTTAAGAAAGAGAATCTTGGCTTTGGCGATCGTTCATGGCGCTATTCTATGCATGTTGTTGATGGTGAAATTAAAGCGCAATTTGTTGAGCCTGGACTAATGGACAACTGTCCTGAAGATCCATTTGGCGTCAGCGATGTCGACACAATGCTTAACTATCTTAGCGAGTGAGCTTAGGCGCATCAATGCACATGTTACACGGGCTATCGTTATGACCGAGATAGTCTGGTAATAGCTATTTAATCTTGCGACGATTACTTAATCCGGCGTTTCTTAACCTGAGTTTCTTAACCCGGCAACGGCGCGACGTGATTGCTCCACAGCTGGCGGCCCTCTGGACTGCCTTCTCTCCTGCCTGAGCCCTGCTTGGAAAACAGCAGGTCTCAGTCACTCAATCAGAGGCAATGGAGTGACGTTATTGCGGAACATAAAAGATGAGCGCTGAGT
>CAYNZI010000003.1:0-32581 GCA_964401565.1 uncultured Spongiibacteraceae bacterium | reverse complement strand
GCTTGGTAGCTGCTGCTGTGTCGTTACTAAAGACAAAAGGTCCGTGGTCAATAAGCCTGCGGGAGGTTGCTCGTGTTGCGGGCGTGTCTCACGGTGCGCCCGCACACCATTTCGGCGACAAAACAGGATTACTGACCGCGGTTGCAACGGATGGACACAAGTTGTTAGCCGTGGCTTTGAAGAGAGGGCAGCAGTGTGAGCAGTCTCCTTTGAAACGTTTGGTCGCGGCGGGTGAGGCTTATGTGAAATTTGCTGCCAGTCATCCCGCGCATTTTTCAATTATGTTTCAGTCGGATCTGATTCATTGTCAGTCGCCGGAATACATTGCTGCCGGAGCGACGACCAGGCAGGTTTTGGAAAATGGGGTGAGGGCGTTGGATGCCGGGTTAGATGCAAGCGAGGAAGCGGTTAACGCTAAGGTGATTGCTTTGTGGTCGCAGGTTCATGGCTTTGCGACTCTGTGGTTGAGTGGCAGTTTTGGAAATCCAGATGAGTTGGTATTCGAAGTACTCTTGTCCAATATGCTCAATAGCATTGATCCAGGTTTTCAATAGTTGTTTTTTGCCGGCGAGTATCGACTGCCAGTAGAGAAAGTTACTGAATAAGAAGGAGATATCGACGTATGGGCTTCCTAGAGTAGTGGGAGCCCATAACGACGATGAAGACAGGCCTTAGAAGCCCTGTATGGTCGCGTAGCGATCGCGATGGAATGAGCTGTTGCCGAAGGCGGCTTCGCAAACTCGTGATCGTTTCATGAAAAAGCCAATATCAAACTCATCGGTCATACCGATGCCGCCATGCATTTGTATACCTTCGGCGCTAACCAGATTGAATGTGTCGTTGAGTCGCGTTTTTGCCAAACTGGCAAGCTCCGCAATATCCTCAGGATCATCCAGCGCTGACAGTGCTTCCAATACCACCGACTTTGACATTTCCACTTCACAAAACATAACGGAAGCTCGGTGCTGCAAACCCTGAAAAGAACCAATGGGAGCGCCGAACTGCTCCCTGACTTTCAGGTATTCTATGGTGCGTTCAAAGCATTCCTGAACCCCGCCAAGCATCTCTGCCGACAGCAAAATTCTGCCGACGTCGAGCGTTCGATCCAGCAAATCTGCCCCATTGCCCTCTTCGCCCAGTAATTCGCCCTCGGCGCCGTCAAAGCTTACGTTGGCAGCGTTCCGCGAGTCTGTCATGATCGTTTTAGTGACATTAACACCCGCAGAATCGCGATCAACTAGCAGTAACGTTAAGCCGTCACGATCACCCGCACTGCCGGAAGTGCGAGCGACAACAATAAGTTTGTCAGCAACGTTGCCGTCGATAACGAAGGTTTTGCTACCGTTAACCTTGTAAGTCGAGCCGGTTTTCACTGCACTGGTGGCTGCACCATAAGGACTGTGATGAGCGCCTTCTTCCACTGCCAACGTTAATAATAATTCGCCCTCGGCAACCTTCGGTAACAGTTCACTTTTCTGTTCGTTAGATCCACCGTCAGCAATAGCTGCGGCACCGATAGCTGTCGATAATAATGGCGATGCAGTTAAGGTGCGGCCACATTCTTCCAGCACCACACCCAGTCCGATAAAACCAAACCCCAAACCACCAAATTCCTCTGGAACGGTGATGCTGGTCCAGCCGAGTTCAATCATTTGTTGCCAAGTATTTTGGTCAAAGCCTGTCTCGGTTTTTTCATCTCTCAGTTGGCGTAGTTGCGATATAGGTGCACTGTTCGTGCAAAAATCTTTAGCGGCATCTCGCAGCATATTTTGTTCTTCGTTTAGTACCAATGGCATAGCCTGGTTACTCCTCAATCTGTATTAAATGGCGAATTGTTTATAGACAAAACAATCCCTTACATTATTTGAAAATTGACTACTCTATTACGGCTATTGATCAGGTAAGCCTAATACACGCTTGCTGATGATATTCATCTGCACTTCGTTTGTGCCTCCATAAATAGTAACAGCGCGATCTCGAAGCCATCCACGACAGACGTCAAGTTCTTTATCGGAGAAGCCTTCGCCTTCCCAGCCAACACCGGCGGTGCCGCGCAGTTCTGACTGCAGGGACGAGCTCTCTTTAGCGATAGTTGAGCCCACCAGCTTAAAGATTGATGTAGTGGCGCCAGGTGCTTTGCCCGACTTACTTTCTTCAAAAACTCTCTTCACGGTCAGCTGCATGGATTTTTCCAGCATTGTCTGTTTGACGATTTTTTCCCGCGCTTCAGAGTTGGCTACTTTACCGTCAATTTCGCCAATATATTGTTTGGCTGTGAGGGCATAAGGATTGGCAGGCTTGCCTTTCTTTTTTGCTCGTGATGGCGCAGCAGAGCGCTCGTATTGCAACAGGCGCTTGCCGACGGACCAGCCTTTATTCAGTTCGCTAATCAGGTCTTCTTCTAGTGCAATAGCATTGTCAAAAAAAGTTTCGCAAAAGGGCGATGAACCGGAAATTAGCGGAATCGGCTTAATGGTTACGCCTGGTTGATGCATATCCAAAAGAACGAAACTGATGCCATCGTGTTTGGCTGCATCGGGATCGGTTCTTACTAGGACAAACATCCAGTCGGCATGTTGAGCTCCTGAGGTCCAGGTTTTTTGACCATTGAGTATGAACTTGCCATCTTTCAGAACGGCCTTGGTTTGCAGGCTGGCGAGGTCGGAGCCAGAACCCGGCTCGCTATAGCCCTGGCACCAGGTGATTTCACCGGTGATTATTTTTGGAATATGGCGCTCGCGTTGTTCTTCCGTGCCGTACTCCATCAACGTTGGCCCAATCATCGCTAGGCCCATGCCGGTAGCTCCCGGAAGTGCTTTAATAGCCGCCATTTCTTCCTGAAAAACTCGATGGGTCTCGTAGTCCATGCCGCCGCCGCCGTATTCAGTCGGCCATGTGGGTGCAGTCCACCCTTTGGCGGCCATACGGTCACGCCACACGATAGCGTCATCAGTGCTATATACTTCATGGGCATCTTCGAAGTGAAACGGATTGTTGCGCATGCTTTGCGGGCAATTGGTCTCCAGCCACTCGCGCGTTTCTGCGCGGAAAGTATCCAGGTTCATCACTATACCTCTCAGGTTAGTTGTTCTATCTGTTTGTGGTTATTAGAATTTTTTAAGCGTATGAAGAATAAAGACACCGTGAGGCAAAGTCTAGAGGAGAAAATGTGCGGTTTGATCTGTGGCAATTAGTATCTAAGCGTTTGACTGGGCTATAGCAATCAGGAATCTTCTTGATACGATGATTTTGTCGTTTTTCACCCAGGCCTGTTGAGTCATCGGACCATTTTTTATTACGTAAATTTAAGAATTAGCGGGAGTTGTTGAGTTGTATGTTGGCGTCCCCCCAGTTACTTTATCTGTCCAGCGATTGGAAAAACGATCTTTACTCATGAATGAGAGCTCGAGTATGACCGAGAAAATATGGGATACGGTGATTCAGGATGCCTTGGTATTCGATGGCAGCGGGCGTGAACCGCAAAAAATAGACATAGCTCTGAAAGGCGGCAAAGTGGTTGCCAAGGGGACAGTGCTGGGAGCGGGGCAGGCATCGGAGGTGATTGACGCCAAGGGGATGTGGCTAATGCCGGGGTTGCTGGATATACATACCCATCTGGATTTGGAGGTCGATTTAGACCCGAGGCTGCCTGAGGCTGTTCGCCACGGCACGACTACCGTACTTGTTGGCAATTGCAGTCTGGGTACCTGTTTTGGTGATCAGAGGGAAGGCGATCAAGACCCGATAGTTGATTGTTTTACCCGAGTCGAAAACATTCCCAAAGCGATACTGAGAAAATGTGTTGAGAAGATTTCTTGGGATAACACCGGCGACTATATGAATCATTTTGCGGATATTCCGTTGGGGCCAAATGTTGCTGCATTTGTTCCCCATTCGATGCTGCGTATAGAAGTGATGGGCTTACAGGCATCTGTCAGTCGGGCACCTACCGAGTCTGAACTTAGCCGTATGTGTGAGCTGCTGGCCATTGCGTTGGATCAGGGATATATGGGGCTGAGTACCGATGGCTTGCCGTTCCATTATTTATCCAATGATCCTAATACGGATAAACGGATACCGACCCAATTTGCCAGTTACCAGGAAATGAAACGTCTGTTGAGCGTGGTGCGCGAACGAGATAAGGTTTGGCAGACTACCCCTATTATCGAAAAACGTATTAAAGCCTTTAAGTATTTTTCGCTAACCAGTGGACGCTTGCATGGCCGGCCGCTTAAGACGTCGGCGCTATCGGCATTGGAGTTTGCCCTGATGCCCAGAGGCTCCAACGCTTTTCTCGGTTTTGCGAAATTAATGAACTCGAAACTGTTTAAGGGCAATATTCATTTCCAGGCACTGGGAACGAATTTTCGCATTTGGGCTGACGGCATTGTCAGTCCCTTATATGAAGAGCTGGAATCGACCTGCGCGCTTATTGCTAAGGAGTACGATGACAGAGAAGGGCGTATGGCTTTACTGAATGATCCTGCATGGGTTGAAATATTCAGGAATGATTGGCTTCGTGGGCGCAGTGGTTGGAATATCGCGCACTTAAAAACGAAGCTGGGGGCACCCGATAGTCTGGTGATCAGAGAGTTCTATTTAATGATTTTTGATGGCGCGCCTGTTGTCGAATGGGACGGGGAGTCGTTTCAGCAGGTGTTTGATCGATTGCAGCGGTTTCAGGCTGGTGACAGTCTGCAGGCACGTAGCGATGACGAGCGTGAGGCGCTGGAAAAATTTCCCAGCCCGATTGGCGACGACGCCGACTTCATGCTGCATATGATGCGTGCCTACGATAAGGGTTTTCGCTATTGGGTAGATGTCGCCAACGTCGGCAATCGCGCTACACTGGATCTGCTTCTGCATGAGAACACAATGCCCGGCTTCAATGATTCCGGCGCGCATATCACTAACATGGCCTTTTTTGACGGCAATCTGGGCGCGCTTAAGCGAGCCCAGCAGCGCGATATTGAAACGGTAAGTCGAATGGTCCAAAGGCTCACCTCTGAGCCCGCAAAATTTTTTGGACTTGATGTAGGCACTTTGGGCATAGGCGCTCAAGCCGACATCGTACTGATTGACCCCGAGGCTCTGGCTAGCCATGAATGCGATCCCAATCGGAAATTCGTTCATCGCGATTTATTCAATCACAAACAGATGGTTAATCGTTCCGATGGTGTGGTAAATCGCGTACTCATTAACGGGACAACCGTGTGGCAGGGGGTTGGCTTCAGTGAAGACTACGGCTCCAAGCGGTTAGGCAAAGCCCTGCGAGCGGGTTAGATCTTCGTAGCAGATCATCCTGTTTATTTACCCTGTTACGGGCTACGTCATTCGATAGATTTGTTGTGAGTAATTAATACCGTTTTGGAAATAGAAATCGGCATTAAATTTGTTGGTCTCACTATTATCCATCGTTCGTATCACTTTTCCGGGAGTACCGACAACAATTGAATTGTCTGGAATTACGGTGTTTTCTTTGACGATCGTGTGGCCGCCTATGATGCAATTCTTGCCGATTTTGACGCCATCCATGATGGTAGAATTGATGCCGATAAGACAGTTATCGCCGATATCGGCGCCGTGGATAGTGCAGTGGTGAGTGATGGAACAATTGTCTCCGATGATGGTGGGCGAGTTGTTACCAATATGAATCATTACGAAGTCTTGAATGTTGGTGCGGCGTCCAATTCGAATTTCCAGCATCTCAGCGCGCATCACCACATAGGGCCAAACAGTCGACTCGGGGCCAATAGTTATCTTTCCGAAGAGCAGCGCAGAGTCGTGAATGAACGTTGGATTATTGAGAACGACGTCGGGGCCGGTAAATGGCATGTGTTGATTCCTTGGTGAGTACAAGCGGCTCGCAAATGAGGTCAAATATTGTATTATAAGTGGAAGATAATAACAGTGGAGATGTTCTGCTCCAATGGAGTTTTTCATGGCTTATTACATGATTGACGATAGCGGATATTGTCATGTGCCTGCTAACTGAAATTGAACACAAGAAGCATGTAGTGTGGGACTGGAACGGAACCATTCTTGATGACGTTCAGCATGCCGTTAATACCATGAACACACTACTTGATGTCCATGGATTACCGCTAATAGATATTGCGGCTTATCGCAAAGTTTTCGAATTCCCCGTCAAAAACTATTATGACAAGCTTGGCTTTGACTATTCCAAGCGGTCGTTTGAGTACTTGTGCCACGACTTCGTTGATCATTTTATGGCTGAGTTTGGTGATTGCAGGCCCTTTGACTCGGTGAGAAATATTTTGTCCACAATAAAACTCAATGGCCAGGTGCAGTCGATATTGTCGGCTACAGATCAGGTGAATCTTGACAAAATGGTTGGTCATTTTGGGTTTGGCGATCACTTCGATTTTGTCTACGGGATAGACAACAAATTTGCGGTGTCTAAATTAGAGAGGGGCTTTGAGTTGCTAAAAAACTCATCGGTCTCCAGAGAAGATACAGTATTGATCGGTGACACGCTTCATGATCTGGAAGTGGGTAAAGCATTGGGTATAGACGTTATATTGGTGACGCACGGGCACCAGTGCCAGTCCTTGCTTTCCGATCGGCACGATACTGTCATATCTATGTCATGATCTCTTCTGGGTCGCTCTATGAATGTAAACAACACCTTTTTCACATGAAAGGAAATACGATGACAAAATCTCTAATTCTGGTTTTTCTACTTATTGGAGTGCCAACGTCTTGGTGCCTGGCAACCGAAAATTCTGTTGATGAAAATACGGCCAATGAAAAAAAGGCAAGGGAGCTGATCCAACAAATTGACGACATATATCGTTCGACGGCTAGTCGAGCCACCATGACCATGCGGGTGAAAACACCCAATTACGAACGTTCCATAACCATGGAGTCGTACACAGTTGGTGAGGATAAAATGCTAATTAGAATCCTTGCACCTAAAAAGGAACGTGGTATTTCTACGTTGAAACTTGAGAAAGAAATGTGGAATTTTTTTCCAAAAATCAACAAAACAATTAAAGTGCCTCCATCTATGATGATGGGTTCATGGATGGGGTCTGACTTTACCAATGATGATTTAGTTAAAGAAACCAGTTTGACAGATGACTATGCTCTGTCTCTGAATGAAAGTGGTGACGTGTACGTCATTACGTTAATGCCTAGATCCCAGACAGTGACTGTTTGGGATAAGATTATTATAAAAATAGACAAAGAAAACTATACGCCGATTGAGCAGGCTTTTTATGATGAAAAGAATCGAAAGGTTAGAGTGATGAGCTACCGTGAACCGAAACAGTTTGGCAATGTTGTATTGCCTTCTGTTTTGGAGATGGTGCCACTCAATAAGAGTGGCCATAAAACATTGGTTGTGTACGATAAACTTGAACTTAATGCCGAGGGCGTAGAGGAAGACCTGTTTACCCTGCGTTCATTGAAGAGGCGATTGCGCTAAGGGCGGCTTGTGTTACTAACGAAACTTGCATTCAGAAATATATTCAGGCAGCGCCGCCGATCGTTGCTTACCGGACTAAGCATGGGAGGAGGTTACGTTTTGCTCGCCTTGACGCTATCGCTAATTGAGGGGTCTTATAACAACATTATCAACATCGTGACCAATGATCACACGGGCCATGTACAAATTCACAAGGGTGATTATCTTGAAAGGGCGGGGATTTTCAAAACGCTTTCACGAAGTTCAGGCATTGAAGCAGTGCTCGATGCTGAGCCCAGCATTCGCAATTGGGCTCCCAGAATTTATGGCGCGGGTTTGGGTTATGGCGGTGAAAAAAGTGCACCGTTGTCTATTGTCGGTATTGATCCTCTGATGGAAAGGAATACGACAAGAATTTTCGAAAAAGTTCGTGAAGGCGTCTATTTTGACAACAAGATGAATGTTGATGGTTATTATCCCGCTATGATTGGTTACGGAGTGGCTGACATGCTAAAGCTGTCGATTGGTGACGAAATCGTATTAATATCCAGTGGCGCAGATGGTTCCATCGCAAATGATGTCTACATCGTGGAAGCATTAATAGGTTCCCGTGATTCTTATGACAAAATGACGGTTTATCTACCCATCAATGCTGCGCAGGATTTTTTCTCAATGGCGGGTAAAGTTCTCGAGTATGCGGTTATGACGGGCCATCCGGGTAAGGCGAGAGAATTAGCCCGCGTGTTGTCGGCAGCCATCGGTGATCCGTTGGTGACCGTGTCGCCATGGCAGGTAGTGGAAGCGACTTTCTATAAATCGATGGAGGCTGATAAGCAGGGCAATAAAGTGACTATGGGTATTGTTGTGTTTCTGATATGTATTGGCGTTCTAAATACTGTTTTGATGTCGGTGCTTGAGCGAACTAAAGAATTTGGCGTCATGTTGGCAGTGGGTACGAATCGTTTGTTGGTTATGGCAATGATTGTTCTGGAAATAACAGCGTTGGGATTGTTGTCTTGCGCCGGTGGTTTTGTGTTATCGCTACCGCTGTTATATTGGTTCACTCATGTTGGCATCACCATGCCTCAGCCGATAGATATGGGAGGAGTTATTTATGACACCATGGTGGGTGAGATGAGTGCCGCAATTTTTGCTATTCCAGTCGTCATCATCGTGGGTTCTGCCGCGGCAGTGAGTTTGATTCCGGCAATACGAGCTGCGCATATTACCCCCCTTGATGCTTTGTCGGACCGCTAGGAGCTTGCTATGAATCTTATACTCCGCTTGGCTTGGCGCAATATATTTCGAAACGGACGGCGTACCTTTTTAACCTGTCTGCTGTTGGCCTGTTCCCTGATCGCATTGGTTCTGACTGACGGTGTTATGAAGGGGATGATGGAGCTAATGGTCGAGACCACAACACGGACGTTTGCCGGGGAGGCGCAGGTACATCAGAAGGGTTTTCGTGACACATATGACGTAGACCTATATATCAAAGATACCCGCGTTATTGTTGATAAGCTGGAGTCTGATAAAACCGTAGAAGCTTATACGATCAGGACCATGTCCGGAGCCATGATTTCTTCGGCGGACAATATGGCTGGCGGTGTGCTTTGGGGCGTTGACGGACAGGGTGAAGCGACCGTTAGCAAATTGCAGCAGTCCCTTATTGATGGTAATTACTTGACCGGTAAAGACAATGAAATTTTGATCGGAGAAGAGCTGGCTGATTTGTTGAGCGTTGAGTTAGGTGATCGAATTGTAGTGACGCTATCCCAGGTAGATGGTGGGGAGCTATCTCAAGCCTTGTTTCGATTGTCTGGTATTTTCAAATTCGGGATGCGGGAAATCGATAGTTCAATGATCTTTATTAATCTGGCGCAAAGCCGGAAAATTCTTGGGATGGAGCATGGCGCGCATGAAGTCGCGTTCAATTTCGTTAACGCATCAGACGCTACTAGCCCTAATGCTACCATCATCCAATCTTTATCGGTTGGGGAGATCGAAGCGGCAACCTGGGTTGAGCTTCAGCCACAGATGTCAGCGATGCTGGGTATGGTTGATTTTTCTTTGCTGATTGTCGGCGGAATTTTGTTTCTTATTGCCTCCCTCGGCATTATAAATTCCATGTTTATGTCAATCTACGAGAGAATTTATGAGTTTGGTGTGGCGATGGCTATCGGCACGCGGCCTAGTCAAATGATTTTCCTTATTATGGCCGAAGCTTTTTTCCTGGCACTTTTGTCAGTCGTTGGCGGTATGATCATCTCCTACTTCCTGATAGATTATTTCTCGGTGGCCGGTATTCCAATGGGGGAGATGGAATTCGAAGGAATTAGTATTCATAATAATATCAAGACTGTTTTTGATATTTCACAATTCACGGTGTTGCCGTTGTCTGTGGTGGTTTTAACGTTAGTAGCGGCTGTCTACCCCGCTCTTTTTACGGCGCGAATCGTATCGTCGGAAGCGTTACATAAATCACTTTAAACACCTGTAAAGAGGATGTAAGATGTCAAAAGTCATTGAAACTAACAATCTCTGCCGCTACTTTGGGGAGGGAGAGTTATTAGTGAAGGCGTTGGATGACGTCAGCATTGACGTCGAAGAAGGTGAGTTTTCTGCCATAATAGGACCTTCCGGTTCAGGCAAAAGCACCTTGCTTCATCTAATTGGAGGTTTGGACAAGCCGACCCGTGGTGAAGTTATCCTGGCTGGAACGAACATAGAGTCAATGACTCGTTCAGCCTTGTCAAGCTTTAGGCGCGATCACATCGGTTTCGTATTTCAGGCTTACAATCTCATTCCTGTTTTATCTACCATCGAAAATATTGAATACGTCATGTTGATGCAAGGTGTGTCAGCGCCTGAGCGGCGCAAACGAGTTAATGAAATGTTGGATCTCTTGGGTTTGAACGGATTGGGAGAACGGCGTCCAGCACAGTTGTCTGGGGGGCAGCAGCAGCGAGTTGCCGTCGCCAGAGCGATGGTCTCACGCCCCAACATTATCCTCGCCGATGAACCTACCGCTAATTTGGATTCCAAAACAGGAATATCACTGCTGGACATGATGAAAGACCTTAATATCCGACATGGAATGACATTCATTTTTTCAACGCATGACCAAAAAATCATGGACCGTGCACGGCGCTTGATACACCTTCGTGATGGTGTGGTCGAGTTGGACGAACAGAGAAACGAGATGGCTGCCTGAGGAGGCTTGGGTCAGTCTATGAACCGAAATATGTTAGTTACTATTTTTCTCGTTGCACTCGTCCCTGTCACGTCGTTTGCTGAAACGGATTTTAACTTCAGCGGTTATATGAAATCCTTTGCAGTTGCCCAGTCACCAATCGAAGTGGAGGGTTTGCCGACTGAAGTCGACAATTTTCATAGTCTTTACCAGTCGCAAAATGCCCTCCGTTTAATGGCTGACGCCTTTAGCGGAGACGATATTGCATGGCAATTACATTACGAAGTCACTCCCATTTTTCTTTCGCGCTCTATCGACAATAATCCTTTTTCGGATACAACATTTTCTTCTGCCGACAACAGCTATCGACTGGCAGATATCAACGCTACTTTCGGAAATTCGTCGTCAAAACGAGTGACGTATCAAAATCTCGATCGAATGAATGCCCGTGTTAATTTGGAGTCCGGTGACTTGACGATAGGACGGCAGGTTATTTCACTGGGTTCGGCAAGAATGATTAATCCTACTGACGTGTTTTTACCGTTTAAAGTGACGACGCTTAATCAGGAGTACCGTACCGGTATTGATATGATTCGCTTCCAAAAACCGATGGGCGATTTAAGCGAAATTGATATAGGGCTTGTTCTTGGAGAAGACGCAAAGACAGAAAATAGCGCTGTATTTATTAAGGGTCAGACCAATTGGAAGGGCTCAGACCTTACTGTGACAGCTATTCGCTTCGCTGAACAAAACCTATTGGGATCAGGTGTGGAGTCGTCGATAGGCAATATGGGTGTATGGTTTGAAACGGCTTGGGTATTTGGTGATGAAAATTACAATCGTACGTCATTGGGCGTCGACTATTCGTTTTCCGCTCATGTTTTTGGTCAGGTAGAGTATCATTACAACGGAGCTGGGGAGGCTGATCCTGGGCGTTATGGCGAGCTGGATGAGCATATTGCTTATCAAAAGGGTGGTGTTTTTTTGTTGGGAAAAAATTACCTAATGCCCTCTCTATCGTGGACTGTGACCCCGATATTGACGCTTGCCATTTCTTCGCTGGTAAATCTGAATGATGCCTCGGTATTTGTTAATGCATCGGGATCATACTCTCTGGGAGATGAGATTGGGATGGATTTTGGCATTTACATTTTCTGTGGTGACGAGCTGGCCTATCAACAGGCGCCCCCTGCCGTGATGATTCAATCTGAGTATGGGTCCAGTTCGGATCTTGCCTATGTAAGTCTGAAATATTATTTTTAGGTGATCTAATTTTTCTCTTTGGTCCGGGTCTTTATCCTATGGTTAGTTTTACGACACTAAAAAATTACTTGCCGCTCAGTATTATCGCGTTTGTTGCTATAACTGTTGTTGTTTTTATTCAGAGTGAAACCGTTGATAAAAGACAGTGGTCTGCGCAGAATTCGATATTTTCGGAAATCATCCCTCGTGCGGATTACGACAACGACCTAGTAGCTGATACGGTGCCTATCATGGAAGATTTCAGGCAGTTTTTAGGTTTGGTTGCGAGTGACGATAGAGACAAAAAAATTCACATTGCCAGGCAGAATGGCGTGCCTTTCGCGGCAATAATTCCCACTGTTGCCCTTGATGGCTACAGTAGTGGAATAAAAATGATTGTAGGGGTTAACGCCGACGGCACCATTGCTGGTCTGCGGGTAACGGCGCACAATGAAACGCCGGGCCTAGCTGACTACATAGACGTACGGAAAAGTAACTGGATACTGACGTTTAATGGAAAGGATATCCGATCGGATTTCAATGCGCGACAGAGCGTGACAAAAAATGGAAAAACAGGTGGTTATGATCAAATGACCGGCGCAACAATTACTCGAAAAGCCGTTATTCTTCAAGTAAAAAAGACGCTTTCCTATTTTCAAATTGCACAGCCTCTGATTGTGGCGGCGCAATCAAATTTGTAGTAGGGCATGAATTAGAGCTACTTCTAAACGTCGAAAAAAGAGGGTCGATATAATGGTGCAACCGAAGGTACTGAGTGCAAGCGTAGAATTGCAAAACAAAGTGATGGCGACGTTGTTGTTGGCTTTTTCCGCTGACCCTTTCGCTCGCTGGATTATGCCGGATGCTGACAGTTACGTTCAGCATTATAAAACGTTTATTCAAGCCTTGGGTGGGCGAGCGTTTGAACACAACACGGCATTCTTTCTGGACGATTATTCAGCGGCAGCTTTGTGGCTTCCGCCAGGAGTTAGTTCTGACGAAAATCTGATAGCGTCTATGCTTCAGAATATTGTTCCTGAGAATCTTTTAGGTGCAATGGTGATGCTGGGGGAGGAGTTGGAAAAATATCATCCTGACAGATGTTGGTACCTTTCGACTTTGGGTGTTGATATAAAAATGCAGGGGGGCGGGCGCGGCGCATTGATCATGAAGGAGCAGCTGCGGGTGTGTGATGAAAGCAACACCATTGCCTATCTGGAGTCATCGAACCCTGCTAATCTTTCTTTCTATGAGCGACACGGTTTTGAAACTATGGGTGAAATCAATGTTGGCAACCCTGCGACAATGACTCCGATGATTCGCTATCCTCGCTGCTGAAGGAATTACAATGACTGAATTGGTAAAAATCGAGCAACTCGCTGCGCGTCAGTCTCGCCCGACCCGGAGCAGGCGTTTGATGCGGTATTGGCGGCGTTTTCCTAGTTGGCTATCGGCTTGCTTTTTCGTCGATGAAAATGACTGCGATAGCAGCAAGCACATAGAGAACCATAAATATCTCAAAGGCCAAGTCATAGTTTCCTGTTGTGTCGAAAATCCAGCCCGCCAAGGGGATGCCTGATACCATAATTGGTAGCATGGCTGGTCTCATGAGTCCCATCATGTAGCCAAATCCTTTCTGCCCAAAGAGAGAGGATACTAATGAGCCATGGATGGGTACCATTCCTCCCATGCCAAATCCAAATATCATAGCGGCGACCGTGAGTGAGCTGTAAGAGTCGGCGTTAAGTAGGAAAAATTGACCCACGAACTGGCAAAAAATGGCTATCCAGATCGCGACACGGGCATTCCAATAATCGGTTATCCAGCCGTAAACAACTTTGCCGATAACTCCGGCGGCCGCTGCAAAAGACAGAATGGGTGCTGCTTGGGTAAGCGAAAATCCCATATCAGTTACTCGGGGAACCATATGGGTTAACGTGGCGCCATTACAGCAGAATAGTAATGCGAAGGTGACGACTACCAGCCAGAAATTTCGATTAGCCAGCGCTTCTTTGATGCTCCAGTGCTCGCCACTTTGATGAGAAACAGTGTTTTCAGCTTGTGTGGTGCCGGCGCTATCAAGAGTCCGTTGATGCTTCGATTTCAACTCTGCCGGGCTACTAATCACATAACGCAATACGACAGGGAGAACACACAAAATGGTGACTGCACCGAATACAGTAAAACCGGCACGCCAGCCATACTGTTGAATCATCCAGGCAGAAACAATAGGCATGACGACCCCTGACAGTGATATACCCATGGTAGCGATACCCAGTGCGCGCCCCTGTTTGGTAAAAAACCAGTTAGTTACAAGTTTGGCTGTCGACAAGCCGCCCATTGCGGCAGACCCAAATGCAATCAGCGTGGATAAAATGAAGTACAGCTGCCACTGGGTAGCGATGAATGAGAGTAGAAAGAACCCCAGTGACAGAGTGACGGTGCCAACAATCATCACTGATCGGATAGGGTATGAGTCGAGCGCTTTGCCCAAAAATGGTGAAATAATGGCCGACACGATATTGACCAGCGTTATGCCAATGGATACATCTAACCGAGAGCCGCCAAACTCTTCAGCTAGCGCCTTAAAAAATACTCCGTAAGAATAGAAGAAAAACCCGACGGCAATAAAGTCGACAAAAAAGGCCACGGAAACTATTTTCCAGCCATAGTAGATTGACGACGATCGGGAGGAATTCAAATTCATGTCCTTGCAAGAATGCGATTGCTATGCATCCAGTAGAGTGAGTAGGTAGATCGCTTTTTAAGTGAGATAGAGCACAATGACTTAGTCGCCATTGACGGTGTGCAAGATCACAGAATCAGAGTCGGGTATGCGGGTGTTCGATCTGGGCCAACACTATAACGCCAAGAACCCAGGATACAAAGTCGAATAGCGTTGAAACTTAATTGAGCGAGTGAAGGTGAACAGGTTTTAATGTTTGCCTACATGTGATTATCGAGAGAGAAGGAAAACGTGATATGGTGCTTCATTTTCATAAGGAGAACATTATGCCGGTCAATATATGTAAAGATTCCATCGATCTCGGAATTGTAACCAAGAATTCTACGGCACTCATTAAATTCTATCGGGATACCCTAGGCTTAGAGCATGCGGGTGAGCAGGACATGCCTGGTGGTGGTCACATGACGCGTTTAATGGCGGGAACGACCACGATCAAGATTGTTGTGAACGGGAAAGAGCCTAAAGGTGAGGCTGCCCCCGGTGGGCTTCGCGGTGCTACTGGTTATCGCTATTTCACTATTACAGTGAGCAATTTAGCGGAAGCCGCTGACGAGTGTGCGGCTGCAGGGTATAAGGTTCCCGTACCTGCCACAGAAATAGCCCCGGGTATTACAATCGCTATGATTGAAGATCCCGATGGTAATTGGGTAGAGTTGTTACAGCACGGCTAAGCGTTGAATTTTTTCAACGCTGCGCTGTATTGTCGATGAGAGGTCGCGCGTATCAGGTGCTATTCATCGGTTATATTCTTTGATGGTTTACAGGGCTGAAATTATGAGTGGAATATTTAATCCTGACGATCATTGTCCTGCCCCCCATCGGGGGGTTTGAGGAGCTAGTACTCGACGGCCAGCACAAATACCTTCTTCGCCTATCTCTCTGAAGTCTTGAATTAGTGTCCGTAGTTTCTTTAGGGCATTTTCTCTTCTGAAATCAGATATCCGGCTTCTTTCGGAATGCAGAGAAATTTACCGTCGTCCCGACGTTCTACCCATGGCTCTACGCTGATAATAGTCCTTTTATTGGTATCCTCTATTGCGGAGGCGGCTGAGTTGCTTTGTGCTAACAGCTCGATATTGAGTCTGGTGGGGAAAATCACCGTTCGGGTTCCCGCAGCGGCTTCATCGAGAGCTTGTTGTGGATCAATCCACACTGAGTCGACGGATTCGTGGCCATCGTGCAAAGCGATATGGTCACCAGGCGCTAATGCCAAGTAAAAATGCGTATCGAAACGCTTGGGCATCATTACAGGTGTTACCCAATGAGCAAAGTGATGCAGTGTTTCGCAGGCGAGAACCAAATTTTCCCTATCGAGAAACTCTTTTATAGTCATGTCACCGTCGGCAAGCGGTTTGCGATAATGTTCGAGTCCTTCTAGACGTTTCCCCTCGATTAGTTCGCTACTGCCTACTGGGCGCGCTAATAATATGCCACATTCTTCAAATGCTTCTCTGATAGCGCCGACGCGCAGACCTAGTTCAGCATCATCAAGGCCTTCAACCCCCGTGCATTGGCTGCGAACGTCGACATCGGAATCTGCAACTTTACCACCAGGGAAAACTAACGCACCAGACGCGAAATCGATCTGGTGATGACGTACTACCATAAATACTTCAAGTCCTTCAGCACCGTCCCGAAGCATCAAAATTGTCGCGGCAGGTACCGGCGTGGCAGGTATTCGTTTTTCTTTGTCAGGCATGAGGTGATTTCTCTTTGTGATTATTTGTTTCGTTTAGTATTACGGTAGCTGTGGAATAAGTCTATAAAAATGCGGTGTCAGGGCATAGAGCCGGACGGTCAAGAGTTCAGCCGATAGACACGCTCTGCGGTGTTGTAAAATAGTTGTTGTTTTTCGGCGTCAGAAAAATCCGCGACAATTTTTTTCAAACCGTTGTACAGCACAGAATAAGAAATCGATTGTCGGTCAACCGGGAAATTGCTTTCCATCATGCAGCGTTCAGGCCCGAAGCAATCAATTGTATGTAAATACCATTCTCGTTGCGCTTCGACAAACTCATCGGATGTGGGGGGCTTCGAATTTTTATCCCAGCCAAAGCCATTGTCGGGCATTGCCAGTCCGCCAAGTTTGGCGACTACGTTGTCGCACTCAGAAATTTTTCGAATGTCGTCTTTCCATTGAGCAAAAATTTCTTTGCGTTGATCGGCATAGGAACCCACGCCCAGAGGAGTGCCAAAGTGGTCCAAGACCATAATGGTGTCTGGTGCGGCTATAGCCAGGTCGGCGAAATCACGATTTTGATAGTGATAGTGCCAGCTGTCATAGGTCATATCCATTCGGCCCAACACCTTCATGCCGGCACGAAATCCAGCATCTTGAAACAGGCCTTTTGGTGCGTTGCCCGGGATGGTCAGTTCCTCTGGGTATTCCGCACAGGCGCCGGCTTGGCGAATGCCTTTAAATCGCCCGCCGCCTATTTCGATGTGCTGATTGAGAACATCCGCAACAGCTTCGCCGAGCCGCAAGTCTGCCCGCCCTACAATACCGGCTATGATGGCACCGTCGCGCTGTTCGCTTTGTTGTGCTTGATGGCTAACAAACGCGGTTTCGCCCAGAGGTTTGTACGTGTCGGGCCCATCGGTGCGATACTCGGCACCGCACTCAATGAATACGGTTTTTTCAATATTATGACCCGCGCCGGTATCCTTATGCAGCTGTTCTACTAAATAAGCATAATTTGGGATGCCGGGTCTATCGCGCCACAGGTGGTGGTGCGGGTCTATGATGGGACGATCTGGATCTACTATGTCTTCAATGACTTGATCCAACCACTGTTGTCTATCGGACAAAAAATCGGCCATAGGTAAGTGCTCTTGTGTGTTATCGAATGTCCCAAGGTTGATGTTAATGAGGGTCAAAGGCAAATATTTTTCCATTAACGATCGTTTAATGATGAGTGATGTTATCGTAGTTTGGCAATATCGAGTTGAGAGAGAGGAAATCGTGTGGTAGTTTTCGATTCCTTCGCTGAAGATAGATGCTTGCTTCAGGCGCCTTTTTAGAGTGTAAGTGTCAGAGCTTGTACTCGCGTTCGATCAATAAACACAGACAGGAATGAGACCATGAAAACACGCATTACAGAATTGCTAGGAATTGAACACCCAATCATTCAGGGCGGCATGCACTATGTAGGCTTGGCTGAGCTTGCTGCAGCCGTATCAAACGCTGGCGGCCTAGGTATTATCACTGGCCTCACGCAGCGCACACCCGAAAACCTGGCGAAAGAGATTGCCCGTTGTAAGACAATGACGGACAAGCCATTTGGCGTCAATTTGACGTTCTTGCCATCGGTGACGCCTCCAGACTACCCCGGTTTCGTACAGGCGATTATCGATGGTGGTGTGAAAGTTGTAGAGACAGCGGGTAATAATCCTCAGAAATATTTGCCGGCGTTAAAAGAAGCGGGTATCAAGGTCATTCACAAGTGTACAGCGGTTCGCCACGCGCTAAAGGCGGAAGCGATTGGTTGTGATGCCGTATCTGTTGACGGTTTTGAGTGTGGTGGTCATCCCGGTGAAGACGATATTCCTAACTTTATTCTGTTACCCCGTGCAGCTGATGAATTGACTATTCCCTTTGTGGCGTCCGGTGGTATGGCTGATGGCCGTAGTCTGGTTGCTGCGTTGGCAATGGGTGCCGAAGGCATAAATATGGGAACTCGCTTTATCGCGACTCAGGAGGCGCCGGTACACGAAAATGTTAAGCAGGCTATTGTCGGGGCTTCTGAGCTGGATACGCGCCTGGTAATGCGTCCGTTGCGCAACACAGAGCGAGTGCTCACTAACCCTGCTGTTGAGCGGTTACTACAAAAAGAGAAAGAACTGGGTGCGAATATCAAATTTGAAGATATCGCTGAAGAAGTTGCCGGTGTTTACCCCAAAATTATGCAAGAAGGTACGATGGAAGCCGGTGCGTGGTCATGTGGCATGGTCGCGGGTTTGATTCACGATGTTCCCACCGTTCAGGAATTGATGGATCGCATCATGTTAGAAGCTGAGGGCCTTATCAAGCAGCGTCTATCAGGTTTGTGCTAGTGAATATCTATCTGGTGAGGCACGGAGAGGCAGCGGCAGCATGGGGCACGTCCAGTGATCCTGGTCTTAGTGAGCTGGGCAAGCAGCAGGCTGAAAGAGCTTCTGAACAGTTGTTACCTTCATTGGATGGCGGTGTCGATTTGGTGAGTAGCCCGCTGTTGCGAGCGCAAGAGACGGCTATTCCATTTGCGCAGTCACTGGGCTTGGATGTTTCCTTGAACGATGCGTTTCGAGAGGTGCCTTCGCCGGTGCCTTTCGAAGAACGTCAAGCCTGGCTGCGTGAATTTATGGGCCAGCGTTGGGAGCAGCAGCCTGAGCTGTTGACCAACTGGCGTGATCACATGCACTCTCAGTTATTGGCGATGCAAAAGCCAACCGTGATATTTACTCACTTTATGGTGCTGAATACCGTAGTGGGCCTATTATCGGGTCATGAAGAAACTGTGTGTTTTCGTCCTGGCAACGCCTCCGTTACCCAGATAAAACACAATGGTGATTCGTTGGAGTTGGTCACCCGCGGCGAAGAGCTGGAGACATTTGTCAACTGATCGAGACGCTGAACCTGATGCCCAGTGTATCGGTCATCAAGTTCAGCGTTCATATTCCGGATCTGTTATCTGGAGGGTTATTGAATGAGATATGCAAATAAAAGAGTGTTGGTAACTACCTCAAACCGATACATGGGGCCAGATATAGCGGCCGGATTTGAAGAGGAGGGTGCCGAGGTTATCCGCAGTGAAAACCGTCTACTCGACCAACAAAGCGTTGATGAGTTGGTGGCGAGCGTTGGTGACGTCGATATATTAGTGGCGAATTTTGCTGAACCTCCGCGTACAGCAGCCGTTGAAAAAATCACTGATGAAGATTGGTTTATTTTGTTTGATGCCCTTGTTCACCCTTTGATGCGCACTGTGCGCGGATTTGCAGGTGGTATGAAAGAGCGGCAGCGCGGGAAAATAATTGCAGTGACTAGTGCTGCGCCTTTGCGTGGAATCCCTAATGCGGCGGGTTATTGCTCGGCTAGGGGCGCTCAAAATGCGTTCGTTCGGGCGGCTGGGCTAGAATTGGCCAAATCCAATGTTCAGTTTAATGCCATTGCACAGAACTACATAAGCAATGATACTTATTATCCTGATGACTTCGTTGCCAATGAGAAATTTAAGGCGCATTTAAAGGATTTTGTACCCACTAAAAAAGTTGCTGATGGTGCAGAGACCGCTGAACTCGCGCTCTATCTGGCGTCTGATCGATGTACACATCTGGTGGGGCAGGTAATTCCGTTTTCCGGGGGCTGGACGACAACAACTGGGTAGTTGACGACAAGAGTGTGTTTTGAATGTTCTTTGTTCGACATCAAACATCTTGGTCTCGATAAGCTTGCAAAAATGTTTCGAAACTACCAAGGTAGAGCCTTTGCGGGTTACCTCGAATTAGTTGATCAGGTTCTGTGAGGCGATTGACACCGTATTCAATCAGAATTCTGATTTATGACAGTTGGCTAAATACATATAGAGTAGCGAGAGATAGATATGGCGGGTGAATATACAATAGCGACAAAAGTGGTAGCTGATGCAATTAAAGAAGCGGAAGATACTAATTCAATGTGTCCAGAGACGATGGCAAATGCCTTGCTGGGACAGGTGTTGTCTCAGATGAGTAAAAATAAGACGCGAGCGGATGTAGAAAGCTATGTGAATTTTGAGCTCGATAATCTGGGCGGCGAATTTATGATTGCAACTCGCGGCTGCTAGCGGTCAACACCGTTCACGGAGAGATTAGTTGTTCTGGGTAATTCCGGCGGCGTGATCTCTTTGAGGATATTCTCGTGTTTCTTCGGTAATGCGTGTTGTTAGTTCTTGGCTTTCGTCAGTAGGCCGGACGGGACAGCGGTTTTCTGCATCATCATTCGGTCTCAATTTTTAGTGATTGCTACAACTTCAAAAAAACCATCCGTAAGGCTTTTTTTAAAAAATAAATATCGTATAGTCACATTCGAAACTGCCGCCGAACTTCGTTCAGGCGCGGCACTCTTTCACTATAAGCCGAGTTTTGATGTGCGGGCTTGTTATACACCGCGTTAACCTAATAAGAGGGCATATACAGTGGGCGTAAATTCAGCAAGTGATAATGATATTCTTCGTGTTGCGAATTGCAGTGGTTTTTATGGCGATCGCCTTTCAGCGGCAAAAGAAATGGTTGATGGAGGCCCGATTGACGTTCTGACTGGCGACTACCTGGCAGAGTTAACTATGGCAATCCTAGCCAATCAAAAATCAAAAAACACCTCCATGGGTTATGTTGGCACATTCGTTAAGCAGGTTAGGCAGGTTCTGGCTGACTGCATGGAAAAAAATATAAAAATTGTTACCAACGCGGGTGGGTTAAATCCCCGGGCGATGGCGGACGTATTGGAAGGTGTTGCCCGAGAGTTGGACTTGTCTGTCAAAATTGCGTATATCGAAGGCGATGACTTGCTGCCACGACTCGATCAACTAAAAGAATCCGGTGAAACACTGTCGAATATCGATACCGGCGCCAATCTGTTCGATAGTGAAAGAAGCGTGGTCACAGCCAACGCTTACCTCGGTGCCTGGGGGATTAAAGAAGCGCTGGATCAAGGTGCTGATATTGTTATCGCTCCCCGTGTTACCGATGCAGCCGTTGTTATCGGGCCTGCAGCCTGGAAATTTAACTGGAGCCGAGATGACTATAATGCCTTGGCGGGTGCGTTGGCAGCAGGGCATATCATTGAGTGCGGCACTCAGGCAACCGGCGGCAATTACTCTTTCTTTCAGGAGGTGCCCAGCTTTACACGGATCGGCTTCCCCATTGCAGAGATCGAACGTGATGGTTCATTTACCGTCACTAAACATCCGGGAACGGGGGGGTTGGTTTCGACGGGTACAGTTACCGCTCAGTTACTTTATGAAATTGGACCACCTGCCTATATGAACCCTGACGTTATTGGTCACTTCGATACTCTGACAATTGAAGATCAGGGCGGCGACCGGGTGCGGGTATCCGGAACCAAAGGTTCCGCGCCATCGCCATTCCACAAAGTGTGTGTCAATCAATTCGGTGGCTTTAAGAGCACATTGGAAACGCTATTAACGGGTCTTGATATAGAGGCCAAGGCGAAGCTGTTCACTGACCAGCTGTTTGAGTTGGTCGGCCCGCGCGAATCGTTTGATAGTGTCACCGAGCAGCTTATTCGTTCCGATCATAAAGATCCTTCATCGAATGAAACGGCGGCAGCATCGATTCGTGTAACCGTTAAGTCATCTGATCAGGCAAAAGTGGGTCGAATGTTTTCAGCGAAAGCGACAGAGCTGGCACTATCAAATATCCCCGGCTTTACGGGTCGTCCTAGTGGTGCATCAGGCACTCCGTTTATGGTTCACTGGCCGGCCTTAATCGATAGTAAAAACATTGTTGAATACGTTCATTGTGGCGGCGAAGTTACTGAAGTATTGCCGACTAATCAATTGGGATTAGAGCCTGTGGTGCACGAAGCGGTTAAGGCTGACGTTGCGCCTGCGCCTGCAGGCCATACCGTTCGGCTTCCCCTCGGTCGGCTTTTCGGTACGCGATCTGGCGACAAAGGTGGTAATGCAAATCTTGGTATATGGGCAAGAACCGATGAGGCTTATCGTTTTTTATTCGATTTTTTAACGGTTGAAAAACTGAAAGAGCTGTTACCTGATACCGCTGAATTTGAAATTCAACGTTACGATATGGTCAATATTAAATCACTGAACTTCTATATCAAAGGTATTCTCGGCGATGGTGTTGCAGCGTCAACCCGGGTCGATGGTCAGGCCAAATCACTGGGTGAATATCTACGGGCGAAATACATCGATGTTCCTGAGCAGATTGCCCAAGGTCTCACGGCTTAGTACTTGTGGGGTAGCAACGCGGGATAACACTAATGTGATTGCGCGGAAAATAGCGCACTGAATACGAATAAGAAGAGCACACTATTATGAGTGAGACACTTTCTCTCGACGGCCTAATTTTTACTACGATTGAACTGGACGAAAAGGACCATGTATTTACGATTACTTTAAATCGCCCCAAGCGCAAAAATGCGATGAATGCGGAGATGATCGCCGAGCTTACCTACGCTCTCGACTGGGCAAAACAGGAAAATCGAATTCGCGTCGTTGTTATCGCCGCAAACGGTGATATATTTTGTGCCGGTGGTGACCTTCGGACTATGAGTGGAAATCCAGAAGGTGGTGTGGTTTCAACTGTTCCATCGCGCCCGGAATCCAAGGACGTCGCCCATTCGATTCGTCATATGCACAAACCCGTTATTACTAAAATCCAGGGTTCGGTATTAGCCGGCGCGTTGTTGATGATTTGTAATGCAACTCACGCGATTGCCGCAGATCATGCGAAATTCTCCGCCCCAGAAATTCTGCGTGGCATATGGCCGTTCATGGTAATGGCTGGGTTGTTCAGGGTTATGCCAAAACGACAAGGTCTTGATTTCGTCATGCGTGGGCAGGCGATCTCTGCAGAAGAGGCGGCTCGAACCGGATTGATCAATCGCACTGTGCCGGCAGATCAGTTGGACGCTGAGGTTGACGCGCTAGCAAAAGAATTGGCAAGCCTCGCGCCCAATACCATGAAAATGGGGCTGTCTGGATATTTGCGACAAGAAGATCAAGATTTTGATACGGCGTTGGCGTTTCTGCGCACACAGATTGCCGAAGTTTTAAAAAGTGCAGATGCTAAAGAAGGTATTTCGGCCTTTCTGGAAAAGCGCGAGCCGAAGTGGGAAGAATAATGAGTCCGTTTGTGTAGGTTAAGTAATAGAGAAGGTTAAACCACGGATCGGTAGAGGTTTGTGAAATTTGTACATAGGTTGTTCTAGAAACACAGTAGCAGTAAATGTTTCGGACAGTGTGTTGAATAACAATAGCCAGGATTAAACTAAAACCATGTTCAATAAAGTGCTTGTCGCCAATCGAGGCGAAATAGCGGTACGCATCATTAATAGCGTCAAAGATGCAGGTTACCAGTCGGTGGCTGTATTCTCGGAAGCGGATAAAGATGCTGCCCATGTTCATATCGCAGACGAGGCCGTTTGTATCGGTCCCGCCCAAGTTAATCAATCTTATCTGGTCATCGATAACATACTCGATGCGGCTAAAAAAACGGGAGCTGATGCCATTCATCCTGGATATGGTTTTCTCTCTGAGAATTCAGAGTTTGCCAAAGCCTGCGCCGACGCGGGTATCATTTTCATTGGTCCGTCTCCAGACGCTATCGACTTAATGGGTAACAAGCGTATCGCCAAGAGTCGAATGATTGATGCTGGTGTTCCGTGTATTCCAGGTTATCAGGGCGCCGATCAGTCGAATGCAGTGTTGCTCGAAAAAGCAAAAGGTATTGGTTACCCGCTGATGGTCAAGGCCGCTGCCGGTGGCGGCGGTCGTGGTATGCGTTTCCAAATGTCGGAAGATGGATTGGAAGATGCCATCAAGTCTGCACGGACTGAAGCTCTGAATGCATTTGGTTCGGATGAGCTGATTCTCGAACGGGCAGTTATAAATGGCCGGCATATCGAAATTCAGGTGGCGGCAGATGCGTCGGGCCAGACTGTCTATTTGGGTGAGCGTGATTGTTCCATTCAGCGCCGACATCAAAAAGTTATTGAAGAAGCGCCCTCTCCCTTTGTGGATGAAAAACTTCGTCAGCTAATGGGTCAGGCTGCGGTCAATGCGGCGTCGGCCTGTCACTATCAAGGCGTTGGCACAGTAGAGTTTTTAGTGGATGCTGAGGGTTCGTTTTTCTTTCTTGAAATGAATACCCGTCTACAGGTTGAGCATCCGGTAACCGAGTTGATCACCGGTGTTGATTTGGTTGGCTGGCAGCTGCAGATTGCCGCCGGCGATCCGCTACCTTTGAGTCAGGAGGAGATTTCTCTGGACGGTCATGCTATTGAAGCTCGGTTATACGCCGAAGATCCCGCTAACGGCTTTATGCCTCAAACAGGAAAAGTGTTAGTTTGGGAGGAGTCCGGCGGCGAAGGCTTGAGAAATGACCACTGTGTTCAGGCTGGGGGTGATGTTAGTCCCCATTATGATCCTATGTTGGCAAAAATTATTGCATGGGGGTCGAGCCGGGAAGACGCTCGAAGACGTTTGTTACGTTCACTGAGAGAAACACACTTATTAGGTGTGACAACTAATAAGGCGTTCTTGTCTCAAATACTCCAGGACGAACGATTTATCAGTGGTGAGGCGACAACGGCATTTATTGACGACGCAACATTAGCACAAGCTTCTGAGTTCGCCGTTCCTGAAAAATGTAATCTGGCGTTGGCAGCCGTGTTGTACATGATCGACCAATCTGACGATGGCAGTTTCGACGATGTTGTTGGTTGGAGTTGGTCAAATGCCGCGGGTATGGAGTACCGTCAGCGGTTAACGACCGAGGAAACCGATCACAGTATTGGTGTTACCTTTGACGGTTTGGAATTTGTCGCCAGCTTTAAGGACGGCCTCGACAAAACCGGCTCGCACGATATTGTACTTCACAGCATTGTTGGTTCGGAAGTTATCGCTACTATTGATGGGGTTAGGCGCAGAGCGCATTACGCCATCGACAATAATGAATTGTGGTTGGATGCATCAGGTCAAACAGTTGTCATTACTAATAGAACCTATCAACCCACTGCGACGGATGACGAGGCGGGAAGTGGTCGGGTGCAGGCGACCACCGAAGGGCTGGTCATTGATGTGCCCGCTACTGTCGGCATGAAAGTTTCCAAGGGAGATTTACTCGTTGTCATTGAGGCGATGAAAATGGAACACCGTCATTTAGCCGATGGCGATGGAATTGTCACTGAAGTTAACGCCCAAACAAATACCCAGGTCAAAAAAGGTCAGCTTTTGGTCGAACTGGTGCTCGATGAAATCAGTGCAGATGAGGAGAAAAAGTCGTGAATCCCATTCAATCAAAGATAGATATCAACAGCGAAGAGTTTGTAAAAAATGTCGAGTTTATGACCGGCTACGTTGCACAAGTTCGCCATATTGAAAATCAGATTCGCCTCGGCGAAGAACGCTACAGAGAACGGGCTACCAAAAAAGGCAAACTTCTACCCCGTGAGCGCTTGGCTCATTTGTTAGATCCGGGAGCGCCGTTTCTTGAGTTAAATTCCTTTGCGGGTTACCAAATGATGGGTGATACCGACGGCACAACTGCTGGCGGCAATCTCATCATGGGTATTGGCTTTGTTAAAGGTCGCCGTGTTTTGGTGATGGTCTGGAACTATGCCATCAAAGGCGGCACGATCAATACGGCGACTAACCGCAAGAATTTGCGATTACAAGAAATTGCTTTCCAAACCCGTTTGCCTATTGTTTCGTTGAGCGAAAGCGGAGGCGGCAATCTTGCCGGAGGCGGAGGTCCACCTGACCCGTGGGCTGCTTACGGTTTTATTGCCGGTGGTCGTGTGTATTGCCAGCAGGCGCAATTGTCTGCAGCGGGTGTTCCGCAAATCACGGTTGCCCATGGTAACGCCACTGCGGGTGGCGCATACCAAGTTGCTCTTTCTGACTATGTTGTGTTGGTGCGCGAACAATCGCATATATTTTTGGCTGGCCCGCCCCTGCTTAAAGCAGCGACCGGTGAAGAAGCTGGGCACGAAGAACTGGGCGGTGCAGAGATGCATGCATCCGTTGCGGGTACCGGTGAGTATCTGGCCGAAAATGATGCAGATGGCATTCGCGTAGCGCGAGATATTGTCGATCAGTTGCCACCGCCAGCGGGTCGTAAAATTATTCGTGACAAGGATCCTGAAGCCCCGCTTTATCCCAAACAGGAACTGATGGGAATTGTTCCGACGGATAAACGCGCTCCCTACGATATGAAAGAAGTGATCGCACGTATTGTTGATGGTTCAAAGTTTCTGGCATTCAAAACAGAATTTGGTGCTGAGACTGTTTGTGGTCATTGTTATATCGATGGTTTTCGTTGCGGCATTATCACTAATAATGGACCCATCACTCCACAGGGAGCGTTGAAGTCGGCGCAGTTTTTACAACTCTGTGATCAGTCGAACACGCCTATGCTTTTCTTGCATAACACCACAGGTTTTCTGGTTGGTGTTGAAGCGGAGCAAATGGGTCAGGTTAAGCACGGATCGAAAATGATTCAGGCCGTTGCCAACTTCCGTCCGCCGAAGATAACCATCGTCGTTGGTAATTCTTACGGTGCGGGTAACTATGCGATGTGTTCCCACTCGCTGAAGCCGTCATTCTGTTTTTCCTGGCCTACAGCCAGAACAGCGGTTATGGGAGGAGCGCAGGCGGCAAAGGTGCTCTCAATAGTGGCTGAAGATCGCTATAAGGCCAAAGGCGAAGAAATGCCAGAGGACGTCAGACAAGGTTTAGATAAGCAAAGTGAGCGCATTGAAGGGGATATGGAAATTTCATCTGAGGCCATTTATACCTCGGCAAGAATGCTTGACGATGGAATTATCGACCCGCGTGATACACGTCATGTTGTCTCATTCTGTCTCGCGACTGTTTACGAAACACCACATCGTGATACCGAGCCTAACAGCTTCGGTGTACTTCGACTTTAGTCATTGAAACATAGAAGAAAAGAAATCGAAAAGGGTTGAGATAATGAGCGAAACATTAACGGATATTGAAGAGTTCAAAAAAGAAGTTCACAAATGGGTGACCAATAATAAACCCGCACCTCCCAGTTTTTTGATGCCTCAGAGTTTTATGGAAGTGGGTACCGACGAACAATTTGAATATCTGAGAGAGTGGCAGGAAAAAGTTTATAACGCAGGCTACTTGGGTATGTCATGGCCGAAAGAATATGGCGGTGGTGGTATGCCGCAAGTTTATCAGGACGTGGTTAATAAAGAGTTACTAGCACAAAATACGCCATTTATGGTCAACACTCTGGGTCTGAACTGGGCTGGCCCGTTGATTCTTAACATGGGTTCGGATGAGCAAAAGAAAGCGTATATCAAAAAGATTCTCAACACTGAAGAGATTTGGTGTCAGGGATTCTCCGAACCGGATTACGGCTCTGATCTGGCTAGTTCTCAGCTCAAAGCTGAGCGTGATGGCAATGAGTTTGTATTGAATGGTTCAAAAATATGGACAACGCTCGCCACTCAAGCCAAGCGCATGATATTGCTAGCGCGGACTAACCCCAACACCGAAAGCAAATATGATGGTTTGACTTTTTTCCTTGCACCAATGGATGTTGACGGCATTGAAGCCCAGCCTATTAAAAAACTGACGGGTGAGCACGGTTTTTGCCAAACGTTTTTTAATGATGCGCGTATTTCCGACGATTGTATTATTGGCAAGGAAGGCGGCGGCTGGTTGGTCGCCATGAAAACCCTGATGTTTGAACGCGGTGCAGAGGGTGGGCAGGCGGGCGGACATACGTCCATGCCAGTTACCGTCGAAGAGGTCGCAGAATTGTCCAAACGTATTTATCGCGACGGAGCGCCTGCTAGCCAGGATCCTGTGGTGCGTGACGAATTGGTTCAGTTGTTGATGCGTGGTAGAGCTATGTCGCTAAACAACGCCCGTTCTAAGATACCTGCTTTGGTGTCAGAACGTCCTACATCTATTGCCATGTCGGGGAAAATGCTTATCACAGAACTATCGAAGAGTATCGGCGATCTGGCCACTTCTCTGCAAGGTAGCAACGCCCTGTACTTTGTTGGCGATGATTGTGCGGTTGACGGTGGAAGTTGGCAGCGAACGTATTTTCAAGCGTTCTCCGGCACCATTGGTGGCGGTACTACCCAAATCCAAAAAAACATTATCGGTGAGCGGGTCCTTGGCCTGCCTAAGAAATAGGAGGCGGCCATGAGCGAGAATACAAACATGAAGAAAAATGTAGGCATTACCTTTAGTGAAGAACAAGCCCAGTTGTTGGAAATTGCTGAGAGTTTTAGCAGAGATAAAGCCCCGATAGCCACAGTGCGCAACCTTATCGAGTCTGAGACAGGTTTTGATAACGACGTGTGGATTGAAATGGCAAACCTCGGTTGGTTAGGTATCGCAATCCCGGAAGAGTTTGGAGGTTCTGGTTTGAGCGTTGCCGAAGTTGTCACTATTGTCGAACCCATGGGGCGCATGCTATTTGCCACTCCATTAGTGTCGACCTCGTTGGCGGCACAGCTTTTGCTGGATGCGGGCAGTGCTTCGCAAAAAGCAGACTTGCTGCCTAAAATAGCGGGTGGCGCTATTGCAGCGTTAGCGATGAACGAAGAGCACGGCGACTGGAATGTTAATCACATCACCTGCACGGGTATCATCA
Organism: uncultured Spongiibacteraceae bacterium; assembly: GCA_964401565.1. GTDB lineage: Bacteria > Pseudomonadota > Gammaproteobacteria > Pseudomonadales > Dasaniaceae > Oceanicoccus. The sequence continues at coordinate 3,604 of CAYNZI010000003.1, read as the reverse complement.
GCGGTGATACTGTGACTCTGTCCGGTGTTAAGAGGCTGGTAACCGATGCGAAAGTTGCCGATACAATCTTGGCGACTATCAGTATTGATGGGAGTCCTGCGCTGGTTATGATAGACCCTGCGGCAATTGATGGCGCTGCGATACAGCGCGAGACCGTCATTGATGAAACACGTCGTAGCTATCGCATCAATCTTGACGGTATATCTGTGCCGACGGCCAATATTTTGGATGCGGGGGAAACCCCAGCGGCGCTGAAGCGTTATCATCTTTTATCCTGTTTGTTGCTGTCTGCGGAGTCTTGTGGTGGCACTGCAGGTGCGATGGACATTACACTGGATTATTTGAATACTCGTCGTACCTTTGATCGTTTCATCGGTTCCTATCAATCTCTGAAACACACTATGGTGGATATTCTGACGGGCTTGGAGGCTGCGCGTTCGTTTCTCTATTATGCCGCAGGGGTGATCGACACGGACGAGGGCGAAGCTGCTGTTCGAATGGCCAAGGCCCAATCCAGTGAAAACTTTTCGTATGCGGGCGATCGCGCAATACAGTTTCACGGAGGGTTCGGTTTTACCTATGAGTGCGATGCTCAATTATTCCGCCGTCGAGCTTTTTGGACCAGTAATCAATCGGGTGACGCGATTTATCATCGCAAGCGTTTGGCTACATTGCTACTGGACTAGCCAGTGGTTTATAAGATGACACCGTCGTTCTCGGAGTAGTGGTAGTGATGGTGTTCAACGATAGAAATTCGCTCTTACCCATCTTGACGAAAAGCTTCAAAAAAATTGGCTGGATTTTTAACAGATGGTGATAGAGAAACTCATTTAGGAGTAGAATATGACGAATCGTTTAGAGGGGAAAGTTGCGGTAATTACTGGTGGTACCAGCGGTATTGGCGAGGCGACTGCCGAAATATATGTCAGGGAAGGCGCCACCGTTATTTTGACTGGGCGTTCTACGGAAAAAGGCCAGGCCATCGCTGACCGTCTCGGTGATAAGGCGCACTACATAAAGGCCGATGTCTCGAAAGAAGATGATATCGCCAATACCATCAGCCAGACTGTAGAGAGATTTGGCAAGTTGGATATTCTGTTTAACAATGCAGGCGGTCCTGTCGAGGGTACGATTGATTCCATTTCCTCCGGGGACATTAACTACGGAGTCGATTTGTTGTTGAGCAGTGTCATTTTAGGAATTCGCTACGCTGTTGAACCAATGAAGGCCAATGGCGGCGGCGTTATTATTAATAACACTAGTATTGCTGCACTACGTTATCGTCAAGGCAATCTGCTCTATTCAGCATTGAAAGCTGCCGTCACCCACTACACGAAGCTGGCAGGTGTCGAATTGGGCCCGCTGGGCATTCGCGTTAATTGTATTTCTCCTGGTGCTATTGCAACGCCAATCTTTTGGGGTGGTTCCGCAATTGCCAATACGAAAACGGATGAAGACAATGCGCGCAAATTGGAAAAATTAAAATCCAATCTGGCGAAGGCAACGCCCCTGCAAATACCAGGATTGGCTGAAGATATAGCGAATGGTGCGCTGTTTCTTGCCAGTGATGAAGGGCGTTTCATCAATAGCCACGATTTGGTGATCGATGGTGGCCGCACGTCAATGTTTAACGAGTAGGGCAAGATAGTTTCACTATTTCCGGAATATATTCTTTGGGGTAGCCGTCTTGACGGATCGATGTACGTTTTCAAAAATGACCCTGGACCATCAGTCGATGGTTAAGCTAATGGAGTAAGTTATGGACTTCCAATTTACGGAGAAGGAACAATCCTTCCATGATGAATTGACTGATTTTCTGACGGCGGAGCTGCCGGAAGGATGGGCTGATCATCCGATTCATTGGCCTCATGATTATGCGCAAAGTCCTTATCGCGATCACCGGCACTTGGAAGTAAACAAATCTTTTGTGAAAAAAATCGCGGAGAAAGGTTGGTTGACTATTTCCTGGCCGAAAGAATATGGTGGCCAGGGTTTTAGTAATATGGAACAAGCGATATACGATGAGCGGATGAGTTATCACCGTGCGCCGGCTGGTTCGAGCGGTTCTATCGGTGCGGGTATTGTTGGCCCTATGTTATTGAGAATTGGGACAAAAGAGCAGCAGGCTGAATTTATACCAAGAATTGCTCGCGGAGAAATTTCTTTCTGGCTCGGCTACAGTGAGCCAAACGCTGGTTCGGATTTGGGCGCGGTGAGGACGACCGCCGTTGAAGACGGTGATGATTTAGTACTGAACGGTCAAAAGTGCTGGTCTAGTGGCGCACATAAAGCCGACTATTCCTGGATGATCGTACGTACTGACCCCGATGCGAGAAAGCATCAGGGTTGTAGTTTTGTCATTGTCGATAACAAAACGCCGGGACTGGAAATGAATCCGGTCATCAACATTCTTGGCGATCATTCGTTTAACGACGTTTTTATGACTGATGCGCGAATTCCAAAAAAGAACTTAGTGGGAGAGAAGAATAAGGGTTTTTATCACTTAATGCAGGCACTGGATTTCGAGCGTATTACGCTGGTTGGAATTGGTGGCTTTAAGCGTATGTTTGAGGAGATCATCGATTACGTAAAAACCAATAAGCGCAACGGAAAATTGTTGAGTGAAATTCCATCGGTGAGATACCGGTTGGCTGAGATTGCCACCAAGATTGAAATTGGCTATATGTTGTTTTGGCGCACGGCTGAAATGCTCGATAGAGGGGAAGATCCCAATGTTGAGTCTTCGTCATTGAAAGTGGCTACTACTGAACTGGCCAGAGATATGGCTGAAGTGGCGATGGAAATTTTGGGGCCTTATGGCCAACTTACGGAGCCATCAGAATGGAGTCCTATCCGGGCGTTGGTTTCTCGCGGGTTTCTTGAAAGTATTTCGGCGACCATCGGCGCCGGCACTTCTGAAATTCAACGTAATATTATCGCCCAGCGCGGCCTAGGTTTACCTAGAGTTTAATCAGGAGCTACGACAATGAATCTAGATCTAAATACTGAACAGACTCTGTTGAAAAATTCGGCGAGAAGTTTTCTGAAAGATGAATGCCCTTCCTCTCTGGTTCGTGAAGCTCGGGAGTCCGGTGAGGCGTTTCCTGAAAAATTGTGGAAAAACATGGCAGACATGGGTTGGATGGGTTTGGGTATTAAGGAAGCGCATGAAGGAATTGGCGGTAGTGCATCTGACATCGCCGTGTTGATGGAAGCCATGGGTGAGGTGAGTTTGCCGGCACCATTTTTCACGACCGTTGTGGTGTCAGGCACAGCGATTCAGCAGTCATCGAATGAAGAGATGAAGGCAAAATTCTTACCTCAAATTGTTGCTGGCCAATTGGTGTCTTCGTTCGCGCTTATTGAACCAAATAATGATTACGGTCTGACCCACATTCAAACAACGGCGACGGCAGATGGCTTAGATTGGATTATTAGTGGCACCAAATTGTTTGTCGAATATGGAAAAGGCGCGCATTACTTCCTCACCGTTGCCAATGTAGAGGGTAAGGGATTGATGGTTGCGATGATCGATGCCGCAACCGATGGCATTGCATTAAAGTCCATGCCTACATTGGATTACAGTAAACAGTGTGAAGTTGTT
>CAYNZI010000002.1:0-34971 GCA_964401565.1 uncultured Spongiibacteraceae bacterium | reverse complement strand
CAGGATCGCGTATCGACTAATAAATTTAACTGGTTTGTTGAATGTATATTTTGTTTAACTCGAGTGAAGCTTGTGCGTCGACAGCATCAATGAGCTGGCGCAGAACCAACTCTTCACCTATTTCTTTCAGGGCCCTGAACACCTTTGACTGCTGTGCAAGACGTTCCGTTAGTTCGCTAGAGCGAACAAGCAGCTCACTTTTTTTCCGCAATACCGTAGAGTCATTAACTAACATGTTCCAGCGACGCTGTAATTCCAAACGCAACTCGTCGCGGCTCGAATCAAAACTCTGCCGTTCCCGCTGCCACTCCCCTTTTTGTGTCTCGCTGGACATCTTGACGAACGAGAGCGGTATCTCGACGCCAATTCCATATTGATCATCCTGGAAGTCTGGCGAATCAACGTTCTTCGCTGTCAGTGCAACCTTCCACGGTGCTGATTGATTACCAGACGCCAACATCATTTGCTGTTTCTGCGACCAGGCCACTGTCAGCAAACGATGTTGAGGATGCTGCTCTAGTGACACGCTAGTGACGTTTATGAGGTCTTCGCCGATGTCGTCGGGAACGCTGCCTAATCCCGTTATCGCACGATACTGTTGCAACCAGCGCTGTAGTTCCTGTTGATATTCCAACTCCTTGAGTTGAGCATCAAACCACTCCTTTTGAACACGTAACAACGAATATTCAGATATCGATTTTGCTCTGAACAAATCCTGATATTGTTCAGCCAACTGGTTTAGCAATTGAGATTTGTGGCCGGCGGACTGTCGCTGCACCTCAGCAACTTTATGCGACCATATCGCCTCCCGGATAAACCCAGAAAAATACACGCTTTTCTGCCGGAAACTGATCGCTTCATATTCATCAGCCAAGGCTTGTAATTTTTTATCAATACGTCTTTGGCCGGCCGATTTAATCGACAGATTCAGACTAAGCTCGGCTTCGTCCGTTCCTTTTTGGTCGTCACTATTCAAGTAGCTTAAGCTGACACTAGGTAACGCCGCTAACCAAGAAGAAGACCGATACCGGGTCTGCTCAATTGAGCCATTCTCAGATGAAGACCGCTCCATAGAAACCGCAAGCACCTCCTTCAGCGACATATCACGAATAGATTGTGCCCAACTTGGATGCAGGGGCAATAGGACAAACAACAAAACGATTGCGGTAGACACGGCTAATTTCATATCATTACTTTTCAACGGAAGATCATTTCTAGCGTCTTAGATTAGCAGCAACAACACAAATATCATCGGGCACATGTCTAAAATGGACCTGTGGTACAATTGCCCGGTAGGTTTTAACGTGTTGATTAGATGGCGAAAAATGAAAGATCAGATTATTGTTACTATTTTTGCCATTATTATGTCACTCAATTTCATTGATGTAATAACGGATATTGGATTGGGTGTTCCCATTTGGCATATCATTGAGGAAAGCATTATTGTACTCGCCTCCGCGATTGCCGTTATCTTTCTGGGAATGGAAATGAGACGACAATCCAGAGAAATGGCGTCACTTGCCAGCACACTCTCAGCTGCCGACCAACAACTAGCCAATATCACCAGCGAAATGAAAAGCGCTAGGCGTCACTACAGTGAAGTTATTCACGAACAATTTGGCGAATGGCAATTAACTGAGAGTGAGCAACAAGTCGCGATGTTACTGCTAAAAGGGCTAAGTTTTAAAGAAATTGCCGCGGTAAGATCAACCCAGGAAAAAACAGTCCGACAACAGGCATCGACAATTTACGGAAAATCCGGAGTAGACGGACGCCATGCTTTTGCAGCCTGGTTTTTGGAAGATTTTTTGTTAGCTAAACAGAATCATTCATAGTCCATTGTCGCACTGATTTTGGAATAGAGCTGTTGAATACTGGAAAAGTCCATATTTCCTTTATCTTCACCGTTGCTGTGTTTATGCAAATTAAACAGATTTCTAGCGGCCGCACCCATAGGCACTGATGACCGACTATTCAGCGACGCCTCCATTGCCAAACCCAGATCTTTCAACATGAGGTCAACCAAAAAACCACCCTCGTAATTATTGCTCGATGGAACGCCTTCCATAACACCAGGCATGGGGTTGTACTTTTCCAAAGACCAATTACAACCTGAACTCTTCAGCATTATTTCTGAAAGAACTGCCGGATCAAGTCCATTATCTACACCGAGTTGCAATGCTTCGGCCGTGCCAGCCATATGCACGGCAAGCAGCATGTTATTACAGATTTTAGCGACCTGGCCCGCGCCAACGTCCCCCGCCCGAAAAACATTACTACCCATTGCCGTCAGCACTAATTTCGCGCCTTCAAAATCGTCCTCGGTGCCACCGACCATAAAGGCCAAAGTACCCGCTGCCGCTGCCGCAACGCCACCGGATACCGGTGCGTCTACGAAGCGAAGTGATTTTTCCTTGGCAGCGGCGCCAACAGTACGGGCATTCGTTGGGGCAATAGTTGAACAATCCAAAATGAGAGCCGTATTGGGAATGACATCCAGTAACCCGCTGATTTTTCCATCGCCTATATACACAGACTCGACAATACTTCCGTTCGGCAACATGCTTACGACAAAATCTACACCCATTACCGCTTCTGCCGCTGAGGATGCAATGTTACACCCGTTCTCCTTAGCTTGAGCCGTGGCAATTTCTGACAAATCAAATGCGTTGACCTCGAAACCGTCCTTCACCAAGTTGGCAGCCATGCCACCACCCATGTTGCCCAGTCCTACAAATGCTACGCGCTTAGCCATATTGTTTCCTCTCATTAATTATAAGTCGGCCAGGGGGTTTTGTGGCCAGGGCGCTCTAAAAAATGCGGCAACCGCATCGTCACTAACTGAACCCAAATCGGAGATTTGCCACTTTGGGGATTGATCCCTATCGATTAACAAAGCCCTGACACCCTCCGCAAACTCAGGATGGCGCATGATATTGGTACCCAATAACAATTCCGCCTGAAATATATCTTTAAGCGATAGGTCTTTGGCTAAATTCAATTGTCTGAAAATCCATTTAGTGGCCAGTGGCGAGCCTCCTGACAATCCCGATTTTGCTTTTTTAAGCCATTTGTCATCTGTTTCCAGCGCAGCGATGCGGCCAGCGATAACCTCAACGTCATCACCGCTGCAGAGGTCGTCAATTTGCGCTTGATGGCTTTCAAGATTGCCTGCTGGCATTTTCTCAATTGCGCTCAATTCCAACTCTCTAATAGCACAATTAATTAGGTCATCATCGTCTGATTTATCACCACTCCACGGCAGTTGAACCAGTGTTTCACATAACTGCTCATATTGTTCGTGGCAAATGAAATGGTCAGCTAGTCCTGAATAAAGACTATCTGCGGCATTGATCGATACCGCCGTCAACGCAAGAAAACGTCCGCAGCATCCCGGCATCTTGTTAAGAAAATAACTGCCGCCGACATCAGGAAACAATGCGATAGTCACTTCGGGCATAGCAATGCGGGTTTTTTCAGTAACGATACGATGCTTACAAGCAGCCAAAATACCGAGTCCACCTCCCATAACAATGCCATGACCCCAAACGATTGTCGGCTTAAGATACTTATGCAGTAAATAGTCTACTCGGTACTCTCGCTCAAAGAAGGTTTCGGCATATTCACAGGGGCCTCCTGGCAGACTAACGGACGATTGATGTAACGCCTGAACGTCACCGCCGGCGCAGAGCGCTTTCTCGCCGGCGCCCCGGATTAAAATAGCGACAATGGAATTATCCGACTGCCAGATGCCTAGTTGTGCCAACAAAAGATCAACCATTTTCAGGGTCAGCGAGTTCAACGTTCCTTCGACATTTAGAATAGCTTGGCCAATGAACTTACCGTTAGCAGTCGCTATATTTTCAAATAACACCGGACTAGTCATTAGCAATTTTTCCAATCCGCTTTACGTTTATTGATGAAAGCTGACACACCTTCTTTTTGGTCTTGAGTATCCCAGAGCTTTACAAACTGTTCGCGCTCTTTGCTGAAAGCAGAGTTAATATCACCGCTTCTCGCTTCCATAATGAGGCTTTTGCAGTAACGAACGGATGTAGGCGATTGATTTTCTACTTTCGCCGCTAATTCGAGTGCTTTTTCTAAAACGGTACCGGTCGCGACGACTTCACTCACCAACCCAATTCTCTCTGCCTGGGGTGCCTTTATTCTTTCCCCTAATAACATCATCCGCTTGGCCCAAGCTTCGCCAACTAGCCACGATAATTGCTGCGAACCCAGTCCACAGGGCAATAACCCAACGGCGGCTTCCGGAAGCGCCATTTGTGCCTGCTCTTCACAAATCCGAACATCGCAAGACAAAGCAACTTCCAGCCCGCCGCCCATAGCAAACCCTGTTATAGCGGCAATAGAAACTCCTTGATAATTCGTTAGCGCTTCAAATGCTTCACCGAAGGCCAAAGAAAATTCAAAAGACTGGGCTTTGTCGTCGTGATTGAACCGGTTAAGATCTGCCCCCGCGCAGAAAAATTTCTCACTCTCACTGGTAATTATCAAAGAGTAGTTTTCTTTGTCTTCGTTCAACTCAGTAACAATTTTTTTCAGTGAGCCTAAACTCTCCGGTGTCCAGGTATTAGCCGGGGGATTATTCATTGTCAATATGGCGACATGGCCACGTTTTTCGAGTTTTAACAAATCACTCATCATTCTGTCTCACTTTTATTATCACTATCAGTGTAAATAGAGGGCACTGCGGTTTCAAAAAATGAACCCGTCATTCATCGCAGCGCTTCAGGAGCACCTTCTTCGAAAAGTCTTCTCGCAGTAATAACACGCATAATTTCGTTAGTTCCTTCCAGAATTTGATGTACACGCGCATCACGCATGAAACGCTCTAAAGGAAACTCTTTCAAATAACCATAACCGCCGTGCAACTGCATAGCGTCATTACAAATATTAAAGCCTGCGTCTGTGGCGAAACGTTTTGCCATCGCACAGTAGGTCGATTTGTCGAGGTCGTCCGCATCCAGTTTACTGGCAGCTAATCTCACCATTTGCCGCGCAGCAATTAACTCGGTTACCATATCGGCTAGTTTAAACTGCAATGCTTGAAACGCGGCCAGAGGCTTACCAAATTGCTGACGTTCTAACATATATCGCTGACTGTGATTGATACACGCTTGAGCTGCACCAATAGAGCAAGTGGCGATATTAATTCGACCGCCATCGAGGCCTCGCATGGCAATCTTAAAACCCTCCCCTTCCTTGCCAAGAAGATTTTCCTCATCCACGGTGACATTTTCAAAGGTGATCGCTCGAGTGGGCTGAGAATTCCAACCCATTTTGGCTTCGTTCTTTCCGTAGTGAATACCGTCTAGTTGTGCCGGGATAGCAAACGCAGAAATACCTGCAGAACCTTCTTCCTGAGTACCGGTACGTGCCATAACCACGAGAACGTCGGTATCTCCCGCTCCGCTGATAAACATTTTGCTACCATTGAGCACATAGTGCTCACCTTGCTTTTTTGCTGTACTGCGCAACGAGCCCGCATCGCTGCCGGCCCCCGGTTCAGTTAAGCAATAAGACGCCAGTTTTTTACCCTGAGTAAGATCGCCGCACCATTGCGCCACAGTCGACTTCCTTCCCCACTGCGCAATCATCCATGTCGCCATATTGTGAATAGATATAAACGCAGCAGTAGACGTGCAACCCGCCGCCAGTTCCTCTAACACTATCGACGAATCAAGACGTGAAAGATTCATTCCACCCGCGTGTTCGGGAGTATATAAACCACAAAACCCCAGCTCCCCTGCTTTTGCATACAACGCTTTGGAGAAAATCTTGTTTTCGTCCCAGTCGGCGGCAAAGGGGGCCATTTGCTCTTGAGAAAAAGCTCGGGCCGTATCTTGAAAAGCCTGCTGATCTTCGTTAAGGGTAAAATCCATGCAATATGCCTATTTCAACGATATTCAATACCGGTAATGTTAATTGAACTTAGTCATCACCTTCCCAAACAGATCTTCATCACTACGCAATTCTTTGTTCTTTGCAAGGGGTTTCGAAATCCAGGTGACATTGATCAAGTCTTCCCAGGTAATATTGTTATTGGTACCATTTCCGCCCCAGGAACCACACCCCAGCGAGAAAGTCTGGCGCATACCGTTCCACAAATTCCCACTATTGGAGGCCGCCTGTGGCTGGTTAACCATCACACGGGAGGTTTTAGTGTTCATACCAAAATTCATAATATTATCGTCACTATAGGAATAGATTCCACAAGAATGACCCTGACCCTGATACGCTTGAATGCGATTAGTTAAGTCGATAGCTTCATCAATATCCGCTACTTTATAGAACGCCAAGACGACAGACATTTTTTCGCCAGAGAATGGATAATCCGAACCAGCTCCTGTTTCAGGAACAATAAAAAAGCTCTTACCTTCAGGAAGATCAATACCTGCCATTTCAGCTAATACTGCAGCCGGCTGAGCGACGATTTTTGTATCAATATGTCCGTGATCCCAGATGATTGCCTCTAGCTTGTTTTTGTCTTGAGGATTAGCCAGATAACCACCTTGTGCTTGTAGTTTTTCAAGTAATTCGTCGTACACAGATGCTACGGCTATCACCGCATTGTCAGATGAACACGACGCGGCCAAGTCCAGAGTTTTTGATATACGGATCTTCTCTGATGCCTCATCGATATTGGCCGTTTCATCAACGGTGATTACAGCGTTGCCGGCACCTACTCCCAGCGCAGGCGTTCCCGACGAATAAGCCGCATCAACCATAGCTGCGCCACCGGTTGCCAAGACACGGTCACATTGTTTCATCAACTCTTCAGTCGTCTCCAGTGTGGGTATATCAATAGCAATGACCAAATCTTCAGGTGCGCCGCAGGCCTTAATTGCCTCGCGCATTAAATCACTGATCTTTTTGTTGGTTAATTTCGAACGAGGATGCGGCGCGAGAATAATTGAGTTACGACCCTTGATAGCAGAGATCGCTTTAATAACAGGCGTTGCCTCGGGGTTGGTGCAAGGAATTAACGCACCAACAACACCCATGGGCTTAGCGATTTTAACGATATTGCGGACGTTGTCTTCCTCAATAACCCCGACTGATTTGTCGTCGATAATATCCATCAACGCAGCGCGGGTTTTGCGAGAAATTTTTGTAAATTTGGCCTCGTAGTTGCCTAGCTGCGTTTCGTCTACGGTAAATTGCGCTATTTCTTCAGCAACGCCCGGACGACACACCGACCAGACCATTGCCGTGATCAGCTCATCAACTTGTTCTTGAGAATAATGTTCGATCTGCTGCTGAGCTGCTTGAGACCGCTCAATCAGAACCCTGATATTGGCAGCGGCTTCAAGGGCTACGGAATTGCGTTCTTCGCTCATTTTATTCTCCAGATTGGCTGTTAGCATGTACTTTTAAGTGTCATCACTTATTAGCCCGCTATAAAAACATACAATAGATACATGACTGAATTCACTATCTTAGTCTTTTGATGGACTATATTACTATTTTTAGATTATATTTGATTTTAATCGAGTAAACACCAATCTACAACACAGAACTCATACCTGTTCGGAGTGTATATTGAGCACCACATCGCAGTGGCCGTTAACGACAAAGGCTGTAAGGCAGATTACACCGGGCTTTATGTTAGAGCATTTACAACAAAACCCGTTAACACGAGCCTGCTATCCTACCTCTTTTGGGTATTACCCCAATGCGGAAGGGCACAAAATGCTAAGAAGTGAGCATAGCGACAATCTGCTCATCTACTGTGATTACGGTACCGGGTATATAAGAACGGATAAGTTTTACGGCCAAGTAACAAAAGGTGATGTCATATTATTGCCCTCTGGCCACGCCCATCAATACTGGGCCAGCGACGAAGATCCATGGACAATCTATTGGGTGCATTTTGATGGCTTGCAAGCAAACCAACTGATTAAAGAGCTGGACTTCAATCCCGAACAGGTGGTCGCATCTATTGGACAACAACCCCTGCTAGCCAGTGACTTTAATCGTCTGCTAAGTTTGCGTCAGAGTGGCTATCGGCACAGTGTCTTCAATTATGCTGCAGCTCTTACCCGGCAAATCCTTTACTTTCTGGCGCTACAGATCCGGTCCAGTAATACTTTAAAGCAGCATAATTTCAATTTGGAGGAACTTCGTAGCTTAATGTTGGAAAATATCGAAGGAAATCTTGACCTGGATACAATGGCTGCTTGTGCACAGTTGTCACGCCATCACTTTGCGGAGAAATATAAAAAACTAACGGGTATATCACCAGTGAAGCACTTTATTCACTTAAAAATGGAGCGAGCCTGCTATCTTCTCGACACCAGTAGCCACTCAGCCAAGCAAATCAGCGCACAGTTAGGTTATGTAGACCCGCTCTATTTTTCGCGATTGTTTAAAAAGGTGATTGGTATTTCCCCTACGGAATACCGTAAAAGTCTGAGGGGATAATCCAAATTTCCGTTTTACTCTACCGTTACCGACTTCGCCAAATTACGCGGTTGATCGACATCTGTACCCTTGAGAACCGCCACATGATACGACAGAAGCTGCAAAGGAATGGTATAAATGATAGGTGCGATAACATCAGGCACGCTGGGAACATTAACCAAATTGATACCCTGGCTATTACTAAACCCTGACGCTTTATCCGCAAATACAAATAACTGCCCGCCGCGAGCTTGTACCTCTTCCAGGTTGGATTTTAGTTTCTCCAGCAATTGATTGTTCGGCGCAACTGCCACAACCGGCATGTCAGCATCGACCAGTGCGAGCGGCCCATGTTTCAGCTCTCCCGCGGCATAACTCTCAGCGTGAATATAGGAAATTTCCTTTAGCTTCAACGCTCCTTCCATGGCAATCGGCCACTGTGCGCCACGCCCCAAAAATAAGGCATGATGTTTGTCTGCAAAAGCTTCTGACATTTTGTGAATTATTTTGTCGAGTGTCAGCGTCTGCTCCATCAACCCAGGAAGCTGGTGAAGGGCTTTGACAATCTCGGCCTCTTGATCTCGACCAAGGTCGTTCCGCCGGCCCAGGGCAACGGTCAGTAACATCAATGCAACCAGCTGTGTGGTGAATGCCTTCGTTGAAGCGACACCAATTTCAGGGCCTGCTTCAGTCATCAACGCTAGATCCGATTCGCGAACTAACGAACTTTGAGCAACATTACAAATGGTCATTGTTGCCGCGTAACCCAATGTTTTTGCCAGACGAAGTGCCGCAAGGGAATCTGCCGTTTCTCCGGACTGAGAAATGGTCACCAATAATGTATTATCTTGCACGACAAATTTCCGATAGCGAAATTCGCTGGCTACTTCAACACGACAGGGGACTCCTGCTATTCCCTCAATCCAATACTGTGCGACCATTGCAGCGTGATAACTCGTTCCACAGGCAACAATCTGAACGGCTTTGGTTTTGTCCAGGACATTTTTAGCATTGATACCAAAAGCCTGTTCGAGGATGTGATCTGTTCCGAGACGCCCTGCCAGAGTATTTCTTACGACTTCCGGCTGTTCATAAATTTCCTTGAGCATGTAATGGCGATATTTTCCCTTATCGGCCGACTCTGCTTTTTCGGTTATCCGATGGGTTTTACGTTCTATTTCAGCCCCGTCTTTATCCCAAATCCTATAGCTCGAAGGGGTAATCTCGGCAAAGTCCCCCTCTTCCAAATAAATGAAAGTATCCGTTACCTGACGAAGAGCGAGCTGGTCTGATGCCAGGAAATTTTCACCTAAGCCTAAGCCAAGAACCAGCGGGCTACCACTGCGAGCACAAATAATCCGCTCGGGGTCAGTCTTGCTAATGACCGCTAAACCAAAAGCACCTTCCAGTCGCTTAACCGCTGCGTGTATAGCATCCAGTAAATTCAGACCCGATTCCATTTCCAGGTGTATTAGGTGGACGATAGTTTCGGAGTCTGTCTGGGATTTAAATTCGTACCCCTTTGCAATTAGATAGCTTCGTAATTCTTCGTGGTTTTCAATAATCCCGTTGTGGACCAATGCAATTTGATCGTTCGACATATGGGGATGTGCGTTTTCTTCGGAAGGCTGGCCGTGCGTTGCCCAGCGGGTGTGAGCTATCCCGGTAGACCCAAACAGCGGGTCTTTGGAAACTGCTTCATCCAATACAGCAACTTTCCCCAATTTTTTATGACAGCCTATCTCACCATTACTGTCTATAATGGCTACACCAGCGGAGTCGTAACCCCTATATTCAAGACGTTTTAATCCTTCCACCAAAATGGCCGAGACTTCTCGTCGAGCTGCAGCACCTACGATTCCACACATAATATATCCTTCAAACTCTCCTGCTCAACGGACGACATTAACAACAATCTCGATAATGTTAGTCATTTTTCGGCAGAGTAGTCAGTTTCCTTTTAATCAATGAGTTCTAAACAATTTGTCCAAAATGGAATTACGATTTTTTTTCCGGTCTTTTCCAATCACCAATATTTCGCTGTTTTCCGCGGGCGACACCAAGTTGGTTATCGCTCACATCCACTGTAATCGTTGATCCGGCGCCAACGGTGGCATTTTTTCCGATATTCACCGGCGCCACTAAAGAGCTGTTGGATCCTATGAAAGCACCGTCGCCAATATTGGTGACAGACTTGTTGACGCCATCATAGTTACAAGTGATGGTACCCGCGCCAACATTGGCGCCGATACCAATAGTGGTATCGCCTATATAGGAGAGATGATTTACTTTACTGCCTTCTCCTATCTTTGCCTTTTTTGTTTCTACAAAATTGCCTATCTTGGCTTTTTCCGACAGGTCTGTTCCTGGCCGCAAACGAGCGAAAGGGCCAACTTCACAAGTAATCCCAACCGTTGCTTCTTCAAGGATACTATTAGCCTTGATAACTGATCCTGAACCGATGCTGGAATTTTCGATCACACAATTAGGGCCAATTGAAACGTCATCGCCAATGACAACGTCACCAATAAAGACACAATTCACATCGATGAAAATGTCTTCGCCAACATTCATCTCACCGCGAATATCGATGCGTTCAGGGTCAGACAATGTCACACCATCTAACATTAACTGATCAGCTTGCTGACGCTGGTAAAAACGTTCCAATATTGCCAGTTGTTTGCGGTTATTAATCCCCTCCACCTCCAGCTCAGTCTTGGGATGAAGAGCGGTCACACCCATTCCGTCGGCAACGGCCATAGCAATGATATCAGTCAGGTAATATTCGCCTTGAGCATTATTCGCAGACAGTTGCGGCAACCACTGATTCAACTTCGCTGCTGAAACAGCGAGAATACCGGTATTAATTTCACCGATAACCAGCTGTTCTTCATCGGCGTCTTTTTGTTCTACGATTGCCTGAATCACCCCGGCACGGCGGACTATTCGCCCATACCCCTGGGGGTCATCAAGTAAGACCGTCAATAAAGACAACGTGGCTTGATCTGCTGCTGCGACGAGCGCTGCCAACGTCTCTGTTGCTACCAGCGGCACGTCGCCATAAACAACCAGAACGATAGCGTCTTCATTAACATTGGTCATCGCTTGAGCAACAGCATGTCCTGTTCCCAGTTGCTGATCCTGGATTGCCCACTGTATATCCTGGCCTTTTACCATGTCGCGAACTAATTCGGCACCGTGGCCAATGACTACATGAATGGCTTCGGCATCAATTTTTCTCGCTGAATCAATGACATGCTCTACCATTGGCTTGCCCGCTATGCGGTGTAAAACCTTTGGATATTTGGATCGCATACGAGTTCCACGACCCGCTGCTAAAATTACCACCTCGGTAGCCACTGTGTGTCCTCTATTAGGTATGAATAGGCGATATTAGTTACCGCGGGCAATCAACATTGGGGATTTTAAGCACGCGAACAAATTACTGTAAATAATAGTAGCGTAAATAGAAAAGGGTAGCTTTCGCTACCCTTTTTATTAGGAAATAATGCAGATCAACCGTTATTAGCCAAATTTCTTGCGGATAGCCTGAATGGTTCTCAACTGGGCAGCAGCGGCAGCTAGCTGTGCTGAAGCGCGGCCATAATCGAAGTCTCCCGTCTGATTAGACAGTGCTTGTTCAGCCTCTTTTTGCGCTTCTAGCGCAGAAGCCTCATCAATATCTGCCGCACGAATAGCTGTATCAGCCAAAACACTGACTGTTCCAGGCTGAACTTCAAGATACCCGCCAGAAACGTAGTAAATCTCTTCATCACCAGACTGGGTTTTGATACGAATTGGGCCAGGCTCAAGAGATGTCAACAATGGCGCGTGGCCATAGCTGATACCCAAATCACCAAGAGCTCCGGTTGCAACAATCATTTCAATCAGTCCTGAAAAAATCTCTTCTTCAGCACTGACGATGTCACAATGAATGGTCATAGCCATAAGTATTACGCCTATATCTCAATCGACTTTAGCAAACGCAGAAGCGATGCTTACAATTTTTTCGCGTTTTCTAACACGTCATCAATACCACCACACATCAGAAACGCTTGCTCTGGTATATGATCATATTCACCCGCCAAAATTCCGGTGAAACCGGCAATGGTGTCTTTCAACGAGACATACTTACCAGGTGAACCCGTAAATACCTCAGCTACGTGGAAAGGCTGGGATAGGAAACGTTCGATCTTACGAGCACGGTTTACAGTCTGCTTATCTTCTTCAGACAATTCATCCATACCCAAAATTGCGATAATATCCTTCAATTCTTTATAACGCTGCAGAACAGACTGAACGCCTCGAGCCGTATCGTAATGCTCTGTACCAATAATCAGTGGATCCAACTGGCGTGACGTAGAGTCCAGTGGGTCAACCGCGGGGTAAATACCCTTGGCCGCAATATCACGCGACAGTACAACAGTCGAATCCAAGTGAGCAAACGTGGTGGCAGGTGATGGATCGGTCAAATCATCTGCTGGTACGTAAACCGCTTGGATCGATGTAATAGAACCCGTCTTAGTCGATGTAATGCGCTCCTGCAATTCACCCATTTCCTGGGCTAACGTTGGCTGGTAACCAACAGCAGAAGGCATCCGACCTAATAGTGCAGATACTTCTGTTCCGGCCAAAGTGTAACGATAAATATTATCAATAAATAGTAGAACGTCTTTACCTTCATCGCGGAATTTTTCTGCCATGGTCAAACCCGTCAAAGCAACACGCAGCCGGTTTCCTGGAGGCTCATTCATCTGGCCGTAAACCATCGCCACTTTCGACTTGGTCGGCTCTTTGACGTTTACAACACCTGATTCCTGCATTTCGTAATAGAAATCGTTACCTTCACGAGTGCGCTCTCCAACACCGGCAAAAACCGACAAGCCAGAGTGCTCTAGCGCGATGTTATTGATTAGCTCCATCATGTTTACGGTTTTTCCAACACCCGCACCACCGAACAAACCAACCTTACCACCCTTCGCAAACGGACAAATCAAGTCAATAACTTTGATGCCTGTTTCCAGCAAATCTTCAGAGGCAGAAAGCTCATCGTAGGCTGGCGCTTTACGATGTATAGAAGCGCGCTCTTTTTCACCAATTGGACCACACTCATCGATTGGGTTACCGAGCACATCCATAATGCGTCCCAGTGTTTCAATACCAACGGGAACTGAAATAGGAGCACCTGTTGATTCTACAGCCAATCCACGGCTAACGCCCTCAGAAGAACCCATTGCAATTGTGCGTACGACTCCGTCACCCAATTGCTGCTGTACTTCCAGGGTTAATCCCTTCTCGGTGACTATTAGTGCATCATAAACCCGCGGTACTGAATCGCGTGGAAATTCCACATCGATTACCGCGCCAATGATTTGAACGATTTGTCCGCTACTCATGTCCGGTTCCTCTTTAGGATTTTTCGGCTCAACATTATCTGTGTCGCCGTCAAAATTTAATTCTGTTTGCAAATCTGTATTACCGCGATCAATTACTAATTGCTGCGGCACCACTTACGATTTCTGAAAGCTCTTGGGTAATTGCTGCCTGACGCGCTTTGTTGTAGACCAACTGTAAGTCGTCGATAAGATCACCCGCATTATCAGTAGCGCTTTTCATCGCCAACATACGGGAGGCCTGTTCACATGCGCCGTTTTCGACCACCGCCTGATAAACTTGAGATTCAATATAACGAGTCAGCAAACCTTCCAATAATTCTTGTGCATCGGGCTCATACAGGTAGTCCCAATAGTGCTTCATATCTTTGTTTTCTTCCGCTTGCAAAGGTAATAATTGCTCAACGGCTGGTTCTTGGATCATCGTGTTAACGAACTCATTACTCACTAGATACAGTCTGTCGATGTCGCCGTTACCATAAGCATCCAGCATCACTTTAACACTGCCAATCAAATCAGCTACCGACGGATCTTCACCCAAATCACGAACAGCCGCGACAATATTCCCGCCATAGTTATTGAAAAAGGCGGAGGCTTTTGCGCCGACTAAAGCCAGATCGATTTCTATATTTTGATCGGCATACACTTTCATCTGTTTGATAGCAGCTTTGAACAAGTTAGTGTTCAAACCACCACAGAGACCACGGTCAGTGGATACAATAATAAAACCAACGCGTTTGACTTCGCGCTCGAGCATATACAAATGTTTGTGCTCTGGATTGGCGTTAGCAATGTGTCCGACCACGGAGCGAATTCGTTTTGCATAGGGCTTACCCACCCGCATACGATTCTGCGCCTTACGCATTTTACTAGCAGCTACCATTTCCATAGCGCTGGTAATTTTTTGCGTACTTTGGATACTCGATATTTGAGTACGTATTTCTTTTCCGCTTGCCATTCTCTTACCTTACTGGGGACTCACGTAAAAACAGTCCCCGATCAGAGTCATTAATAAGTTTGTGTCGCTTTAAACTTCTCGACGGCTTCCTGGAACTTGGCTTTATAATCGTCATTCCAGTCACCAGATGCCGCAATCGCGCTCATAGTGTCAGCGTACTCACTGTTTACGAACGACAGTAAAGCCGATTCGAAATCACCGATTTTATCAACAACAACATCGTCAAGATGTCCTTCGTTGGCACAGAAAATCATCAATCCCATTTCTGCAACGTTCTGTGGAGAATATTGCTTCTGCTTCATCAGTTCGGTAACACGCGCGCCATTATCCAACTGAGCTCTGGTCGCATCATCAAGATCCGAAGCGAACTGAGAGAACGCAGCGAGTTCACGATACTGCGCAAGAGAGGTACGAATACCACCTGACAGTTTCTTGATAATCTTGGTTTGTGCAGCACTACCTACTCGCGATACAGAGATACCCGCATCCATCGCTGGACGGTTACCTGAATTGAACATATCAGTTTCGAGGAATATCTGACCATCAGTAATAGAAATTACGTTGGTCGGTACGAAAGCAGATACATCACCTGCCTGCGTTTCAATAATCGGCAAGGCTGTTAGAGACCCTGTTTTGCCCTTCACGGCACCGTTAGTGAATTTTTCTACGTAGTTGGGGTTTACACGAGCTGCGCGTTCTAGCAAACGAGAGTGCAAATAGAAAACATCACCCGGATAAGCTTCTCGGCCTGGTGGACGACGTAGCAACAGTGAAATTTGGCGATAAGCCCAAGCCTGCTTAGTTAGATCATCATAGATAATGAGTGCGTCTTCGCCGCGATCGCGATAATACTCACCCATTGAGCAACCGGCGAAAGGCGCCAAGAACTGCATTGCAGCCGGATCAGAAGCAGTAGCAGCAACGATTATAGTGTGCTCCATTGCTCCATGTTCTTCCAACTTACGTACTACGGAAGCGATAGATGATGCCTTCTGGCCTATTGCGACGTAGATACACTTAATGCCAGTGCCTTTTTGATTGATAATCGCATCAACCGCAATTGCGGTTTTGCCGATCTGGCGATCACCGATAATCAGCTCGCGCTGACCACGACCAATTGGCACCATTGAATCAACGGCTTTCAAACCCAACTGAACTGGCTCATCGACAGATTGACGATCGATAACGCCTGGAGCAACCTTTTCAACAAAGTCAGTTTCTTTGGCGTTGATCGGCCCTTTACCATCGATAGGGTTACCAAGCGCATCAACTACTCTTCCTTGTAGTTCCGGGCCAACCGGCACTTCGAGTACGCGGCCTGTACACTTACAAGTTTGGCCTTCAGCCAAGCTTTGGTATTCGCCTAAAATAATGGCTCCAACAGAATCGCGCTCCAAGTTTAACGCCATACCATAGACGCCACCCTCAAACTCGATCATCTCACCATACATGACATTGGTAAGACCGTGGATTCGAATAATACCGTCAGTAACCGATACTATAGTTCCTTCGTTTTGCGCTTCAGCAGACACATCAAGTTGATCGATGCGGCCTTTGATAATTTCGCTAATCTCAGATGGATTCAGCTGTTGCATTGTCGTTTCCTCAATCCTGGTATTGGTGCAGGAGTGCTTTAACTTAAAATTCGTTTTTACTTTCTTTAAAGTTTTCTAGTAACTACTAGGACTGCATGCTTTCAGCAAGCTTTGCCAAACGCCCGCGAATACTACCGTCGATAACGATATCAGCAGCGCGAATAATGACGCCGCCCAGCAAATCTTTATCGATGATTGTTTGCAAATTAACTTCGCGATCCAGTTTTCGACTCAAAGAAGCACTGAGTTTTTGTTGAACGTCGCTGTCTAGCTCAAAAACAGTCGTCACATTTACGTCAACGCTCTTTTCTCGGTTAGACTTATATTGTTCAAACAATTCTACGATTTCAGGCAATAACGAGACGCGCTTATTTTCAGCTAACACTTTGACGAAGTTTTTCACGCCGTCAGTTAACTCATCGCCACAAATGCCGATAAACTGCTTGGCCTGCTGTTCAGATGTCAGACTAGGAGAACTTAAAATCTTATCGATTTTTTCCACCTGAGAAACCGCAGCAACGACCGATAGCTGGTCAGACCAGCCTGCCAATTCACCGGCACTTATGGCAAATTCAAAAGCTGCTTTCGCATAGGGTCTTGCCAGGGTACTTAATTCAGCCATGCTATTCTCGCTCCTCGCTTAAAGACCCGCAGCCAGTTTTTCAACCAACTGTTTGTGGGCATTTTCGTCGATGGTCGCTTCTAGTACTTTCTCAGCACCGGCAATCACTAAGGAGGCAACTTGTCCACGCAAATGTTCTTTTGCACGGTTCATTTCCTGCTCAATTTCTGCCTGAGCTGCTACTTTCAACCGATCACCTTCTTCACGAGCCTGATCTTTTGCGTCATCAACTATCTGGGAAGCGCGCTTATTAGCAGAGTCGATTATAACAGCGGCCTCTTCCTTGGCTTCACGCAGACGATGTGTTGCACGTTCTTGGGCTAGCTCTAGATCTTTATCGGCACGATCTGCAGCTTCAAGGCCGTCGGCGATTTTCTCTGCACGTTCCTGCATAGCGGCAATAATCAGCGGCCATATAGACTTCATGCAGAACATCACAAACAGGGCAAAAACAATCATTTGCCCAATTAGCGTAAGATTAATATTCACGCCATGCTCCTCACAGTTACTGGTTAAGTGGGTTATATTTCATAACCCGTTCAATCAAACGGTTGTTATAACTCAAAGAACCTTATACGGCGCCAGGAGCAACAACGAAGATCAAGTACATAGCAATACCAACACCAATAATGGGGATCGCATCCACAAGACCAGCACCTAGGAAGAATGTAACCTGTAGTTTAGGTGCTAATTCTGGCTGGCGAGCTGAACCTTCAATCAACTTACCACCCAACAGACCTACACCAATTGCGGCACCCAGACCACCGAGACCCATCATAATGGCGGCAGCAACGTAGATTAATTCCATAGTGTTCTCCTAATTAAAAAACAAACGTTAAATAAAACTTAAAGTGACATTAATGATCTTCATGAGCCATGCTGAGGTAAACCACCGTCAGGACCATAAAGATAAATGCTTGTAGCGTAATAACTAATAAGTGGAACAAAGCCCAACCCATCTGCATCAAACCAGCGGGAATCATCCACATTACACCGGCGCCAAACAGGGCGGCGATTAGTATAAATATCATCTCGCCGGCATACATGTTTCCGAACAAACGAAGGCCCAGCGAAAAAGGCTTAGCGAGGAAGCCGACAACTTCCATGAACAGGTTAAGCGGAATAAACAGCGGGTGATTAAAAGGGCTCATGGTTAATTCTTTAACGAAACCAAACCCTTTAACCTTGATATTGTAATACAACATCATGAAAAATATTGCGACAGCCATACCCATTGTAATATTGGGGTCCGTCGAAGGAACAATTTTCTGATAGGGAACACCCAACAAAACCATGATCTCAGGAATCAAATCTACCGGCAGTAGATCCATCAGGTTCATCAGAAATACCCAAACAAAAACTGTTAACGCAAGCGGTGCCACAATGGGGTTACGACCGTGAAACGTATCCCGAACGTTGTTATCAACAAACTCAACAACCATTTCAACCAAGTTGACTATGCCAGACGGCACACCACTGGTTGCTTTCTACGCAACATGGCGAAACAACAAACAAAATATCAAACCAAGCCCGATAGACCATGCCATGCTGTCAACGTGAATTGCGTTGAAACCCATTGCAGACGCTTCTGCGCCGCCATGAGCCATTGTCCAGGTATCTTGTGCCAAGACATGAGTCTCTCCATGCTCATCAACACGTTCATAACCTGCAGGCAACTTACCATAGGCAAGGTTGGTGAGGTGGTGCTTAATATAGCTATTAACTGTTAGGTTTTCACCTGACATAGTGATCTCTCAAACGCTTTAATCAGCATAAAAGGGCTAACTTAGCGATAGCCCGTTAAAATTTGCTCAGTCTATATACCAAAAACCAATTCAGTATCATCATTGCAATAAACATCGTAAACAAAGCGCCAACTAACAATGGCTTTATCAATACAAACACACAGGCAAACAACGCCGCGGTTAGTATAAATTTCCCCATCTCTCCACGGTAAAGTGATTTTGCAACATCTTCAGCGGCCCTAGCGCCCGAATAACGAAAGGCCAAAAAAGAAAAATACGCATTAGGGAAAATACACACTATTCCACCTAACAGCACAGAGTAAGCCATTGTTACATCGACAAACAACAAACCTACCGATACCGCCACGAGTACACTACATTGACTGGCGAATATCTTCAGTAATGGAGGTTTTGCTATCGAAGCGCCGCGCGCAGTATTTTCTTTCAACTGCCTTGCCACCTGTTCAACGCCTCACTGGGCTTTCGTACTAAACTCTGCTTGTTACAGTAATTTACCGTCTAAATTAACGCGGGCGCATTATATGGATAATAAGAGCGGTATTCAACTCAATTATCGGTTTTGGGGAACTATTTGCAGTTGCAAAACAGCCTTACATAATCGACGCCTAGATCACTAACGGAGATGTAGCGCAAGATATACCTCATATAGTAAATTTTTTTATCTATGCCACTATATGTTGACTATCAACAATAAAGAGCCCACATATTTTTAACAAAACGGTCGACGCTATCACCAACCGGTCAGACAGATAATTTCAATAATTTACTTAATATGACTGAGAATACCATCGAGCTCATTTAAGCTGCTGTATTTCAATACCAATTTACCTTTGCCGTTCGCCCCGTGCTGAAGAGTCACTGGCACTCCGACTTTTTCCGATAACTGATCCTGCAAACTCTTGATATCTGGGTCGAGCGGGACGTTCTTTTTAGCCCTGGGTGAATCCAATTGAGACAATAATGACCGGACTAAGGCTTCAGTCTGCCGAACAGACATTCCCTTACTGACAACAGTCGATGCCGCTTGAGATTGATGCTCAACAGGCAAACCCAATAACGCTTTGGCATGTCCTAATTCAAGATCTCCATGCTCTAGCATTCTCTGCACATCGTCTCTCAAGGATATCAATCGGAGTAAATTGGTGACTGTTGATCTCGATTTCCCCACAGCGTCCGCTACTTGCTGTTGCGTGAGTCCGAATTCCTGCTGCAAGCGGGACAGCGACAAAGCTTCTTCCATCGCATTTAGATCTTCGCGCTGGATGTTTTCGATCAAGGCCATCGCTATAGCGGCTTCATCAGAAACCTCACGAATAATGGCAGGGATAGTGTCTAATCCAGCGAGCTGAGTGGCCCTCCACCGACGTTCGCCCGCTATAATTTCAAATTTTTCTGGGCCAATAGGACGCACCACAATAGGCTGCATGACGCCCTGCACCTTAATACTTTCTGCCAGCTCTTCGAGCGCCTCGGGCTGCATATCTCGACGGGGTTGATATTTCCCCCGCTGAATCATGTCAATCGGTAGTTTGCGTAAATCTCCATCGACGCTTGGTGTAGCTGGTTCCGAAGATCGACCTTTTTGGGTGTCAGCGTGTGTTTGGTTGTTTCCCAGCAGGGCGTCGAGACCTCGTCCCAAACCGCGTTTTTTTGCCGCCATCAATAAATTCCACTTGTACTATCGGTGAGTGCTTCCACCGCTGAAAGCTCTAAACGGCGAAACTCATTTCACCCTATGCTGGTTGGTCGTATAGTAACGTCAAACCCTCGCTAAGAGGTAGCTCTTCAAGCAATATCCCAACGTCGCAACAACAGCTGCTAATCACTATCCGCTCGGCGCAACATTTCTCCCGCCAAAGCCAGGTACGAAAGCGCACCTTTTGACTGTTTATCGTAGTGAAGTGCTGGAAGTCCATGACTAGGAGCTTCAGCAAGTCGAATATTGCGAGGAATAACCGTCCGATAGACCTTGTCGCCAAAATGCTCCGTCAATTGCTTCGAGACGTCATTGGTCAGGCTGTTACGTGGATCATACATGGTCCTTAACAACCCTTCTATTTCCAGTTTTGGATTCAACACTAACTGTATTTGGGTAATCGTTTCCATCAAAGCTGACAGGCCTTCCAATGCATAATACTCACATTGCATTGGTATTATTACACCCTGAGCCGCCGCCAGAGCATTGACCGTCAACATGTTCAGTGAGGGTGGGCAATCTATGATGATGTAATCATATTCGGCTCGCTCAATAGCCAATGCATCACGCAACCGAAACTCTTTCCCCTCAATACTTAATAACTCAACTTCCGCGGCAGTAACATCTGCATTGGAGGGGATTATATCGTAACCACAATTCTCAGCGTGAACACTGACTTCTGCAATAGGTGTATCCAAGACCAACACGTCGTAGAGGCTTTTTTCTACCGTATTTTTATCAATACCGCTACCCATTGTAGCGTTGCCTTGCGGGTCTAGGTCAATCAACAACACCTTCTTTTTGGTCGCAACCAGCGATGCCGCCAAATTGACACAGGTCGTTGTTTTTCCAACCCCCCCTTTTTGGTTGGTGACTGCTAAGATCTTACCCAATGCCTGCTACCTTTTTACTGATTTGAGTGGCTACTTTCCCCGGCCTATAACTATCAGATGTCTTTCGCCAGTATCTCCCGGCACCTGTAGCCTATGGCATGCGTCGACAGTATAGTTTTTTCCCATTTCACTCAACTCTTTCAGTTCAGATTCGGGGTAAATCCCCTTCATCGCTAAAAAGAGCCCATTGTCCGTTAGCAATTGTTCACTGCTGGTGACCATATCACTAAGGGTGGCAAATGCCCGTGAAAGTACACCATCGTATCCCTCTAGTGTTGAGTGTTTCTCAACTCGGCTATGATGTATTGATACATTATCTAATGCCAACTCGGTTTTTACCTGAAATAGAAACCGCGTTTTTTTACCGTTACTGTCAAGCAAAGCAAATTTTCGCTCAGGAAACAGTATCGCCAATACGATACCAGGCAACCCAGCCCCAGCGCCAATATCAATAAAGTTACTTCCTTGTAGATAGGGTGCTATCGTTAAACTATCTAAAAGATGTCGAGAAATCATTTCTCGTGGATTCCTGACCGCTGTCAGGTTGTAAGCCTTATTCCACTTTATTAGCAATTCATGATAAGCCAATAACAAACCAATTGTCTCTGAAGAAACGGCCAGAGACAGTTCACTAATTCCGTCTTCCAGTATTGAACGATAAGAAGTTTCCAATTTTTTCCTCTACAGGTAGCGTGGGATAATTCGGTTTTAGTTTTTTAATGATGCCGTCTTTTTATTTTTGTCTAAAACACCATATTTTTTTAAATAGACGAGAAGCAAGGAAACTGCAGCAGGTGTTACACCGGAAATACGCGCCGCCCGAGCCAATGTCTCCGGCCTGTATTCAGACAGTTTCTGCTTAACTTCATTCGAAAGCCCCTCAATCGATTGGTAGTCGAAGTTCTCCGGTAATAGCGTATTTTCATGTCGACGAAGGCGCGCTATCTCTTCAGATTGCCTGTCGATATAGCCTGAATACTTAATCTGAATTTCTACCTGATCAGCAACTTGAGGGTCTTTGGCTATCTCACCTTTTACACCAGCAACGTCTACATAGTTAATTCCCGGACGTTTAACTAAATCTTTAAGACTGTATTCTCTCGAAATAGGCTTATCAACTAACAAATTAACTAATTCTCCCTCTGGGGTATTAGGCTGTACCCAGGTTGATGACAATCGCTGGATCTCGTTATCTATTGCCTCTCTTTTCTTGGAAAAAACTTGCCAGCGATGGTCATCAACCACTCCCAGTTGCCTACCTCTTTCGGTCAAGCGCAAATCCGCATTGTCTTCTCTCAGCAACAACCTGTACTCAGCTCTAGAGGTAAACATACGGTAGGGTTCCATGGTGCCCATCGTTATCAAATCGTCAACCATTACACCAATATAGGCCTCATCTCTTCGAGGACACCAGGCTTCTTTTCCTTGAACTTTCAAGGCTGCGTTAATCCCCGCTAGCAAACCTTGCGCTGCTGCTTCTTCGTACCCAGTTGTTCCATTTATTTGACCAGCAAAAAATAACCCGTTAACAAATTTTGTTTCCAAAGAATATTTCAAATCTCTCGGGTCAAAGTAGTCATACTCAATCGCGTAACCCGGACGGGCAATATGTGCCTTTTCAAACCCTTTAATGGAACGAACCAGTTCTAACTGCACATCAAAAGGGAGGCTTGTAGAAATACCATTCGGATACAATTCGTGGGTTTTTAGTCCCTCTGGTTCGATAAAAATTTGGTGAGCATTTTTATCGGCAAAACGGTGTATCTTATCTTCAATCGACGGACAGTAACGAGGCCCTACCCCTTCGATAACACCCGTATACATAGGCGAACGATCGAGTCCACCACGTATGATGTCATGAGTTTTTTCATTGGTATGAGTAATCCAGCAGCACGTTTGCTCGGGGTGTTGATCCAGTGACCCTAGAAATGACATAACCGGTTCAGGCTTGTCACCCCATTGCTCTTCCAAATCACTGAAATCTACCGACCTGGCGTCGATTCGTGGCGGCGTTCCTGTCTTCAGTCTATCGACATTGAACGGTAGCTCCCGGAGGCGCTCTGCCAAAGTAATTGATGGCGGATCTCCCGCTCTGCCGCCACTGTGGCTATCCAAGCCAATATGAATTTTTCCTCCAAGGAATGTCCCTGTCGATAAGATGACAGTTGGCGCAAAAAACTTAAGCCCCATTTGCGTAACAACGCCGAATACCTTGTCGCCCTCGACTATCAAATCATCAACAGCTTGTTGGAAAATGGATAAATTGGGTTGGTTTTCCAATATTTCTCTGATCGCCGCTTTGTAAAGTACTCTATCTGCTTGAGCTCGAGTCGCTCTTACGGCAGGTCCTTTCCTAGCATTAAGAGTTCGAAACTGGATACCACCGCTATCTGTCGCTTTGGCCATTGCTCCGCCAAGAGCATCTATTTCTTTGACCAAATGACTCTTTCCAATACCACCGATAGCCGGATTACACGACATCTGACCCAGCGTCTCGATATTGTGACTTAGCAGTAAGGTTTTACAACCCATACGAGCAGATGCCAAACATGCTTCAGTACCAGCATGTCCTCCACCAATCACAATGACATCAAACTGTTCGGGAAAATCCACAACAACCTCTGTTAGTCGAACAACAAGAAAAATTAACGAGTCCCCTCGTGGGGCGAGGGAGTATACGGTAGTGAGGCGATACAGGCAAAAAGGAAGTGATTAAAAAACAAACAAGAACGTTTTGGAATAATCACTTCTATAAATTATTTTTCTACTTATCGTATTTAACTAATTAATTAGTATCTATATATGTATATAGATATATTGTTTTCTAATATTACTACTATTATTACATAGCCATATTTCTGTGAGTAACTCTACTATTCTTTTAATTATCAATAAGTTAATTGAATGATAACCCGCTTAATAAGCAAGGGATTAGCTGCTGGAAAGCTGGTCATTACCGGTTGATAAGTCGGTGTGTTATACACAGGCGTAAAATTACATAACGACCGATGTTTTTTAGTCCATAGCTTATGCCCTAGTTATTAACAGTTTTTACCACAGAGTTTTCCACAGGACATCTATTTACTGACTTCATCTGAGACGGTCGGCGTATTTATACAAGATATCAGTGAAAGGTGGGGATAAGTGTAACGAATTGTTGTTGATAAGGTGCTGATTAGCTGTGATGAAACTGAAATAGGACAGTCTACGTTGGTGACGAGGACATTTTATTTTCCAATACAAAAACTTGAAAATATTTTTCCGAGTAAGTCATCTGAAGAGAATTCTCCGGTAATTTCACTAAGAGCGTTTTGGCAATAGCGAAGATCTTCGGCTAGAAGCTCACCGGCACCATAGGATAGTAGTTGTTGTTGTCCCGCATATAATGCCTCTTGTGCTTTAACTAATGCATCAAGGTGTCGGCGCCTCGCTGTAAAACCCCCTTCTCCTGCTCCGCTGTAACCCATGCAGGTTTTAAGGTGTTGTCTTAATAACTCTATTCCTTGATTATCCTTAGCTGACAGTTTGATCAGTGTTGGGTCACCTTCGACAATTTCTATTGTTTGTCCTGACAGATCTGCCTTGTTATGAATGACGGTGACATTATGGAGTGATGATAGTTTGCTCGATATATTTTGTCCTAAATCGTCAGTTAGTTTGGCTGGATCAGTTTCCTGGCTGACTGTGCTGTCAACGACTAGCAATATTCGGTCGGCTTTGTTAATTTCCTCCCATGCGCGGCGAATTCCTTCTTGCTCGATAATGTCGGGACTTTCTCTTAGTCCTGCAGTATCAATAATGTGGAGGGGCATACCATCAATCTGAATCTGTTCACGCAACACATCTCTGGTCGTTCCTTCTATAGCGGTCACAATGGCACTGTCTCTTCCGGAAAGCGCGTTTAATAGGCTTGATTTCCCGGCATTGGGTTTACCGGCGATAACAACAGTCATTCCCTCCTGTACGAGGGTGCCCTGCTTCGCCTCAGAGAAAACGTGATTAAGTTGGGTCAGTATGTTCTCGAGGTCTGAACTCACTTTTCCATCGGCAAGGAAATCAATCTCCTCTTCCGGAAAGTCGATAGCGGCCTCAACGTAAACTCTGAGCTGGATAACGGCGTCAACGAGAGACGCTATCTTCTTGCTGAACTGGCCCTCTAACGAGCGCACAGCATTTCTGGCCGCCTGTAGAGATGCGCTATTTATCAGATCAGCGATTGCTTCTGCCTGTGTTAAATCTATTTTGTTATTGAGAAATGCGCGTTCAGAAAATTCACCAGGACAAGCCAAGCGGGCTCCCAGCTTTATGATTTCCGATAGTATACAGTCGAGAATTACCGGTCCACCGTGGGCTTGAAGTTCTAAAACATCTTCACCGGTAAATGAGTGTGGTCCAGGAAAAAACAGTGTTATTCCATAATCGATAATACGATCAGAAATATTATTGGATAAGGAGCGGGCTTCGTGAAAAGCACCATAATGGGCATAGCGAGGTACTAATTGAGAATCCGTTATCGAAGCGGCGATGGCCTTGGAATCAGGCCCTGAAACACGAACAATGCCAACGCCACCCCGTCCGGGAGCAGTGGCAATGGCAACGATGGTATCCGTGTCAAAAGTAAGCATTGAGGATAGTATCCCAACGCATTGCGTTAGGTACTGGCCTCAATGCGTTTGGTAATAAGGTATTGTTGTGCAATAGAGAGGGTATTGTTTACTACCCAATACAATACCAGTCCAGCAGGGAAGAATAAAAAGAAGAAAGTAAACATAACCGGCATCCATTGCATAATTTTCGCTTGCATTGGATCTGGAGGAGGAGGATTGAATCGCTGTTGTACGAACATGGATACACCCATGATTAAGGGTAAAATGAAATAGGGATCCATTACCGACAAATCTTTGATGTAGCCAATAAAGGGAGCGTGTCGTAATTCAACGCTTTCCATTAACACCCAGTACAGCGCCATAAAGACAGGCATTTGAACCAATATCGGCAAACAACCACCCAGAGGATTGATTTTTTCTTTCTTGTAAAGAACCATCATTTCTTGAGATTGTTTTTGTTTGTCATCGGCATATCGCTCGCGCAATGCTGTCAGTTTCGGCTGTACTTTTCGCATATTTGCCATTGACGTATATGCTTTGGCATTGAGTTGAAAAAAAGCGGCCTTCACTAGAATAGTTACAGCGATAATGGAAAACCCCCAGTTGCCCAGAAAGCCATGCAGTTTTGTTAGCAACCAGAACAACGGCTGTGCAATCCACCATAATATTCCGTAATCTACTGTGAGCTCCAGTCCCGGTGATATTTCTTCCAGGCGATATTGGTCTTTCGGTCCAATATAGAGTTGTGACTCAACATTACCGATAGCACCTGCAGAAACGGTAATTTGAGGACTAGTAAAACCCACTATATTGGCCCCGTCCTTAGTTTTTCGCATGGAATAAGCGTGTGTTTGTTTGGGGTCTGGAATCCAGGCACTGTTAAAATAGTGTTGGATTATCGCAACCCAACCACCTTCGATATTTTGTTTAGGGAATTTATTTTCTTCAATATCATCAAAACTGACTTTTTTGTAGGGCTCGTCAGGTAGGTGTATGGCGGCACCCAAGTAAGGTGCTAATCCCATTCCTGAGGTATCGGCAGAGGGATCGGGTGAATTATCTCGTTTTAACTGCCCGAACATTCCACCTGACCATGATTGATTACTGTTGTTGTTAATAATGTATTCAACACCAACCAGGTATTCTCCACGGGTGAAGTGAAAGCGTTTGGTTATGCTAACGGCAGACTCATATTGAAAAATAAGATCAACCGCCATTTCGTTTTCGTTTTCCCCAAGTGTATATTCTGACTTTGCACTAGTGAAACGAGCACGTCCTTTTGCAGTATCAATGCCATTAATACCGATTAGTCCGCTTTGGGCAATATATGTCAGCCGATTGGATTGTTCTAAGAGAGTAAATGGAACATCTGGCGTATCGAGCTTGGCATAATGCTGCGGAAAAGCGGCAAAAACGATATCACCCCCCAAGGCATTAATATCGACTTCCAGCATGTCTGTTTTGACTTTTATCCTAGGAACGACACTACTTGTAGCGACTTCTCTATTGGGAGTTACCTGTTCAAATGAGGGAATATCGACATCACTGGTTGTCTGTGTTGTTGTCAGAACTGGGGTGTCAGATATTTCACCGGTACCGATAGTAGAATTGCCTTGTTGTAGTTGGTAGGCAGCAACAACGTTTGTACCATTGTTTTGTTCTTTGAATTGCACCCATTCTGTTAACAACATAAATGAAAGTGCAGCAATGGAGCCAATTAGTAAATAGCGTTGAAAGTCCATAATTAGTGTGTGATATGCCCGTCGTTATCTGAATGTTGTTCCGGCACAGGGTCGTAGCCGCCGGGATGAAAGGGATGGCAACGCAAGAGGCGCTTGATTGCTAACCAACTACCTTTTAAGGCACCGTATCGTTCTATAGCCTGAATTGCATAGCTCGAACAGCTGGGATGAAAGCGGCAGTGATTAGCCATTAACGGACTCATCAAATACCGGTAACATTGAATAAAGCTTATGAATAATCGGCGCATAGTTCGCCTTTAAGAATCGTTCTTCGGCTGATTGGCTAATTTATCAGCTTTTTGTTGTAACTGATGCCAAAGCTGGCCAAACAAGGTGTGTAAATCAGCGTTATTTAATTGGTCTAAACCACGACGTGCAAGCACGATAGTATCTATACCGGCGAGCTGATGTTGTTTTAACCTAAAGCTTTCTCTAATAATGCGCTTAATTCGGTTACGCTGACTTGCTTTTCGTATATTTTTCTTTGCAATGACTAATCCTAAACGAGGATTTGATAAGCCGTTTGGACGTGCTAAAAATAGTACCTGTTGCCGGGAAACTTTTAGTCTAGCGTCGTCAAAAACAGACTTATATGCTGAGGCGTCCAGTAGCCGTTGGGACTTACTAAAAGGGTATTGAGTCACGCTAATTCCCTTTCTTCTGGAAGCCGGGTAACTAAATCAATTAAGCAGCCAGACGCTTACGGCCTTTAGCCCGACGACGATTGATTAATGCACGACCGCTTTTAGTGGCCATCCGGCTGCGAAAGCCGTGAGTACGCTTGCGTTTCAATACGCTTGGTTGAAAGGTTCTTTTCATGACAGCAATTCCAATTAAGTAATACTAAACTAATAAACTCTCCAGCGGCGGTAACAAGACTTATACCAACGCTGTAAATGCCCTAATATTCGGGACCGCGCATTCTAGTGAATTTATCCGAAAATATCAATTATTAATGCACTAAAGAGGCACAGCGTAGAAAGTGAGAATTTAGGTATATAAAGGAAGCAAGACTTTGGATACCCTCCAAATCTAGGTTAACAGAGGGTTTAAACAGCTTATATATAGGTTATCCACAGGCGTTAACAGTAGTTATCCACAAGAAGAATAAGAAATAGTTTGACGGCTAGACTTGTGTGAAAATAATTTGTAACATATTGATATTAAAGGATTATTTATTTATGTAATTATTTATGCTAATCCTTTCGTTTTTGTGGATAAGTCTCACAGCTGGGAGTACAATACACAGCTTCGGCGGCGAAAATATAAAAAACGACGGCGAATGGAAATCCCCACTATTCTGCGGTTTTGGCAGAAATTATTAGAATTAGTAGCCAGCCAGCCTTCAGTGGCTCGGCTTAGCAATGGTAACGCCTTTTGTCTGAATCTACATGGCAGCAATGCAATCACTATTTGCAGGATGAACTGCCGTCACAGCAATTTAATACCTGGATTCGCCCACTACAGGCGGAAGTTCACGGCAGGCAGATTAAATTAATCGCTCCGAATCGGTTTGTGAAAGATTGGGTTAAGAGCAAATATCTAAAACGCATTGAAGAAATTGTCTCCGAGTTAGCGCCAGGTGAGGGTTTCGGTGTTAGTTTAGAAGTTGGCCGTCATCAAACGCAGCCGATCGAGCGGAAAACCAACCAGCCGGTTGTTCAGCCTTCTTCGAATAGTACATCACGGACAACCAGTTTTGCATCGGGCGTATCCCCTTCGGTATCTAATTTCAGCAACGTACGGACGCAACAGGCATCCCCAAGAAAAGTTGAAGTGGAAGGCGGCATTCAACATCAAAGTTTTTTGATGCCGAATTATACGTTTGATACCTTTATAGAGGGCAAGTCGAACCAATTGGCGAGGGCCGCATCAATCCAGGTCGCCGAAAATACAGGCGGCGCTTATAACCCCTTGTTTTTGTACGGGGGCGTTGGTCTAGGTAAGACTCATCTGATGCATGCGGTTGGAAATGCGTTGATACAAAAGAATCCCAATGCAAAAGTTGTTTATCTGCATTCAGAGCGATTTGTTGCCGATATGGTAAAAGCGCTGCAGCTTAACGCTATTAACGAATTTAAACGTTATTATCGTTCTGTAGATGCATTGTTGATTGATGATATTCAGTTTTTTGCCGGTAAGGAGCGTTTGCAAGAGGAGTTTTTTCATACTTTCAATGCGTTATTGGAAGGCGGTCAGCAAATGATACTGACATGCGATCGGTACCCGAAAGAAATAAATGGTTTAGAGGAGCGTTTAAAGTCTCGTTTTGGTTGGGGCTTGACGGTTGCCGTGGAACCACCCGAGCTTGAAACCCGGGTTGCTATTTTGATGAAAAAGGCCGAGCAAGCGAAAATAGAATTACCAGCCGACGCCGCATTTTTTATCGCTCAGCGTATTCGATCAAATGTTAGAGAGCTCGAGGGTGCGCTAAAAAGAGTAATAGCGAGCGCTCACTTTATGGGGCGAGAAATAGATATTGAGCTGATTAGGGAGTCCTTGAAAGATTTGCTGGCATTACAGGACAAGCAAGTCAGTATGGAGAATATCCAGCGCACGGTTGCCGAGTATTATAAGATCAAAGTGTCAGATATGATGTCCAGGCGTCGTAGTCGATCTGTTGCTCGGCCTCGTCAGGTAGCAATGGCACTGGCTAAAGAGCTTACAAATCATAGTTTGCCAGAAATAGGTGATGGGTTTGGCGGTCGAGACCACACAACGGTATTACACGCTTGTCGTAAGATAAAAGAATTGGAAGAGACAGATGCAGATATCCGCGAAGATTGTAAAAATTTGTTGCGGTCTCTAACGACTTAAAATTGTACCGATTACAGCGATTCTACCATTTAACCAAAGGATAATGATCAAGATGAAATTTGTAATTTCCCGCGAGGCACTACTCAAGCCATTAAACCTGGTTGCTGGAGTTGTAGAGCGTCGCCAGACCTTACCTATTCTCTCAAATGTATTGTTAGAGCTAGAAGGAAACCAACTTTCCATTACGGGTACTGATCTGGAAGTTGAGTTGGTTGGGCGCGTCGTTCTTGATCAGGCACCTGAATCAGGTGGCGAGATAACAGTACCTGCTAGAAAGTTGGCTGATATTTGCAAGTCTTTGCCTGACGGTAGTGATATAGAGTTTAGTCAGGATGATCAGCGAGTTATCATTCGATCGGGGCGAAGCCGTTTTACCTTGTCTACGTTGGCTGCCAGTGACTTCCCTAATGTAGAAGAAAGCCCGGGAAGCCAAAATTTTACCGTAAAACAAGGTGACTTGAAGCGACTGATTGATCGTACTAGTTTCGCAATGGCGCAGCAGGATGTTCGCTACTATTTGAATGGTATGTTGTGGGAGGTTCAGTCTGGGCAGCTGCGGGTTGTTGCTACAGACGGTCATAGATTGGCCTTGTGTACGCTAGCAACACCGATAGAAACGACTGAAAACTTGCAAGTTATACTGCCTCGTAAGGGTGTAGTCGAGCTTGCTCGGCTAATGATGAACGAGAATGATGATGTTCGTGTGGTGATTGGGTCTAACCATATTCGAGCGACAACCGACGAATATACGTTTACCTCAAAGTTAGTCGACGGAAAATTTCCGGATTACGACCGCGTGCTTCCAAAAGCCAGTACCAAGACGGTTTTCGGCTCACGAGAAGAGTTGCGCCATGCGTTCTCTCGTGCAGCAATCCTTTCCAATGAGAAATACCGAGGTGTGCGCCTTTTGTTGTCCAACGAAAATCTTCAAATCGTAGCCAATAACCCCGAACAAGAAGAGGCTGAAGAGATCGTTTCAGTTGATTATCAGGGCGAGGCGCTAGAAATTGGCTTTAATGTCAGCTACTTGTTGGATGTTTTGGGTGTTTTGAAGGGAGATACCATCAAATTGTCGCTCGCCGACGCTAATAGCAGCGCGCTGCTAGAAGAGTCAGAGGAAGGCGATTCAATGTACGTTGTAATGCCTATGCGGCTTTAACGAGTCAGACGGTTTAATAGACGCTTTTTATGGTACTTATACGAAGGTTAGAGATTGCAGGTGTTCGCAATCTGACGAGTGTTAGCCTTCCCCTCCTCTCCTCTATCAATATACTCTACGGTGATAATGGTGCTGGTAAAACCAGTGTCTTGGAAGCAATCCATCTGCTTTCTTCAGCTAAATCGTTTCGCGGCCACAAACTGAAACCTTTAATAAGTAGTGATCTGGGCAGTTGCGTTGTGTTCGGTGAGATTCATATACCCGGCGTAGGATTTCAGCCTGTTGGTGTTGAGCGATTTAGGAATCAGGCCGTTCCTGCAGTAATACGGGTTTCAGGTCAGACTGTACGGTCTGCGGCGGCTTTGGCCGAAAACCTTCCTGTGCAAGTAATTTGTTCTGACACGTTTAAGTTGTTAGAGGGGTCACCTGCTGTTAGGCGTCAATTTTTGGATTGGGGTGTGTTCCACGTGGAACATCGATTTCACACGGTCTGGAAAAGCGCCCAGCGCTGTTTAAAACAACGGAATAGTTTGCTTCGCCATGGTAGAATAGACGATCAGCAATTGTCCGTGTGGACTCAGGAGTTTGTTAGTCTCGGGGAAAAACTAGATTGTTTTCGCCAGACCTACTTTGGACTACTGATACCGGTATTTGAATCAACGTTGGCTCGTTTACTGGATATTGAGGGGTTAACGCTCAAGTATTATAAGGGCTGGGACGGGGATCGTTCCTTGAGCGAGGTCTTGGCGTCTAACAATACCCGAGATAGGGAGGTGGGCCATACGCAAACGGGGCCCCATCGAGCTGACCTGAAGCTTCGATATCGATCGTCGAACGCCGCAGACATACTGTCAAGGGGCCAGCAAAAGCTGGTGGTCTGTGCATTGCGCGTAGCACAAGGGTATCTTCTGTCACAGGAAACCGGTAGGTCTTGTGTGTATTTGATAGATGATCTCCCCTCAGAGCTAGACAAGGGTCATAGAAAGGCGCTGTGTGGATTGCTTGAAGAGCTAGGCTGCCAAGTTTTTGTGACCTGTGTTGATCACAATGATCTCGCGGGATGTTGGTCAGCCGATGTACCTGTCAGTATGTTCCACGTGGAACATGGAGCAATAGTAAGCCAGTTATAAATGTCAGATATTTAGAGTATTAAACTAATAGCAACATCATAGTAAACAGGTTTCTATATATGAGCGAATCAGAGAATAAATACGACTCATCCAGCATTAAGGTGTTGAAAGGCCTCGATGCGGTTCGAAAACGCCCTGGGATGTATATCGGTGATACCGATGATGGTACCGGTTTGCATCATATGGTGTTTGAAGTTGTCGATAACTCTATAGACGAAGCGCTGGCTGGACATTGTTCCATTATCAAGGTCGTTATTCACCCGGACGAGTCAGTAAGCGTGTCTGATGATGGCCGGGGTATCCCAACAGAAATGCATGAAGAAGGTGTTTCTGCTGCTGAAGTTATTATGACTATCTTACACGCAGGCGGAAAATTCGACGATAACACCTATAAGGTGTCAGGGGGATTGCACGGCGTGGGTGTTTCTGTTGTCAACGCCTTGTCAGAAGAGTTGAGGCTGACTATTCGCCGCGGCGGAAAACTATTTGAGCAGGTCTACAAGCATGGTGTTCCTCAAAAACCGTTAGAGATCGTAGGTGATTCAGAAACCACAGGCACTGAATTGCGTTTTAAGCCGTCTTCAGAAACGTTTACCAATATAAAATTTCACTTCGATCAATTGGCTAAACGTTTACGAGAGCTCGCCTTTTTGAACTCTGGTGTACGTATCGAACTGAAAGATGAGCGCAGTGGAAAAATAGAACAGTATGTTTACGAGGGCGGTTTACGCGAATTTGTTGGCTATCTGAATCAGAACAAAACGCCAATTAATAAGCTTTTTCACTTTAACGTCATGGGTGAAGGTGACGTTGGAGTGGAAGTTGCGCTGCAGTGGAATGATAGTTTCCAGGAAGGCATTTATTGCTACACCAACAATATTCCACAGCGGGATGGCGGTACCCACTTGGCCGGATTTCGGGCGGCGTTAACACGTACCCTAAATGCCTATATTGAGCGAGAAGGCCTGGCTAAGAGGGCCAAAGTATCTACCAGCGGTGACGATGCACGTGAAGGTTTGACGGCGGTTATATCCGTTAAAGTACCTGATCCCAAGTTTTCTTCCCAAACCAAAGATAAGCTGGTTTCGTCTGAAGTGAAAACAATTGTTGAACAAGAGGTGAACAAAGCGTTTGGTGACTATTTGTTAGAAAACCCCAGCGAAGCCAAATTGGTTGTTACCAAAATGATCGATGCCGCTCGTGCTCGTGAGGCTGCTCGCAAAGCCCGTGATATGACTCGGCGCAAGGGAGCATTAGATATTGCCGGATTACCCGGTAAGTTGGCAGACTGTCAAGAGAAAGACCCTGCGCTTTCTGAGGTCTATTTGGTGGAGGGTGATTCCGCTGGCGGTTCAGCTAAGCAGGGCCGCGATCGACGGACACAAGCTATTCTTCCACTTAAGGGAAAAATTTTAAACGTCGAAAAAGCCCGGTTTGACAAAATGCTCTCTTCGGTAGAGGTTGGCACTATAGTGAAGGCGCTGGGTTGTGGTATAGGACGCTCCGAATTTAACGCGGATAAATTGCGCTACCACAGCATCATTATCATGACCGATGCAGATGTCGACGGCTCTCATATTCGAACCCTGCTACTCACGTTTTTCTTTAGACAGATGCCTGAGTTAATAGAGCGGGGTCACATCTTTATCGCTCAGCCGCCTTTGTACAAAATTAATAGGGGCAAGCAACAACAATATATAAAAGACGAAGACGGTAAAGAAGCGTACCTGACGCAGAGTGCCCTAGAAACAGCATCGCTGCATGTGAATGTTGACGCCCCAGGTATTAGTGGTCAGGGGCTAGAGGAGCTTGTGAAACAGTATCGAAGCGTGATGGCGACAATTTCCCGTTTGTCTCGGTTGTATCCCGCAACAGCTATGAAGGAAATGGTTTATATGCCAGCTCTTTCTGTTGAGGAGTTACAAAACAGCGCGACTGTTCAGCAATGGGCTGATCTCTTGCAGGAAAAATTGGGTATTGGTACGACGGCCCAAGCCTATGACGTTAGTGTTAAGGAAGATACTGAGCGACACAACTTCTTGCCCCAGGTTATTTCAAAGTCGCATGGTTCTGAAACGGAGTTTGTCTTTAACCAGGACTTCTATTCGTCAAATGACTATAAATCCATTGTTGAATTGGGTCGTGCTCTAAATGGCTTGTTAGAACAAG
>CAYNZI010000001.1:0-62326 GCA_964401565.1 uncultured Spongiibacteraceae bacterium | reverse complement strand
GGACGAAGCCACCAGCAGCGACTAAACTGTCATCTGCCTGGCGTCCAGCTCATCGCTTGGAAGCTCAGCATAAACCCGTAAGCCGTGATCGAACGGCATTACAACTTCCGGCATACCGACCAACTTTGCCAAGCTCTGAGCCAGCGCCACTATCGCTCCCTCGGCAACGCTCGGCACAACTTTCGCCACACCCTCACCTTCCGAACCGGCTTTAACGGACGGCGTTTTAGTGGGCCCCTTGCTCTTTTTTTGTGGGTTTGCAGGCTTGCCCGACTCGACCATAAATTTGTCGGCAAGGTCTTTAACCTGCGAAATCTCAAGCCCGCAATTGTCTGACACGATCTGATCAAACTGAGAATGAAGTCGCTCGAAGGAGAATTCATTGTCATCGACAGACGACAACGCTGACTGCACAAACACTTGATAATGGTTGTCGCTTACACCCTCGCCGGAATCGACGGCAATTTTTTTATAACAATTAAGGATGGTGGATAGGCGTTCTATATCGGCGCCAGAGGGGCCGAGATCATCGCGAAGGAATGCCAGCCCCTTATTCGGCATCATCGGAAGAATTTCTTTATTCAGGTAATCCAGATTTTTAAGCGACTTGGGAGTGTACTTGTGCCCCTGCTTTTTCAACTCTTCCGCAGCATGTTTGAACGAGAAATCATCACTGTCGCCAAACCTGACTTTCAACAACTCGGCAACGGAGGCGGCTTGATCGACAGTATTCAGTGAGCCTCTAGCAGAGTTTTCAACCAGCGCATCAGAGAGCATTTGGTCGTTCCCAGGCCAAGGCTCAAAACTAACTCGCAAAGGATCACGCTCGGGATCATCGGCAGCAAGAACGCCTAATATCTCAGCGCGTGTGTTGGCGCCAGTCCGAGGAATGTAGTGATCGGCACCAGGGGCGCGGGTCACTGTCAGCACATCTTTGTAGCCGGTACTTAGAATCGACTGTTTGATATCGTCGTAGTCTGGGTTTTTAACTTTACGCGGGTTATCTGCCCAGGGCCGAAGAAGGGCCGCTATTGATAAGGTGAAGACTGAACCGCTAAATTCGAGCGCTTCATCAATACTTAAGACAACTGTATTTCCCTGATCCTGATCCATATTCCTTCCTGCTTGTATGATCACACAACATGTACGTACGTGATCATACAAGCAGAACGGAGGTACCGCAAGTAATAAGAGGGTGTTTTTTAAGCAAGTTTCGGCGGGACAAGAACGGGATTGGTCGATACAGATGTAGAGAAAATTAGACCAGGATCGTTGATAACAAAACCCTTCAATTTGGCTCCACTTTTCTTCTTAGGATTGGCTGGTTTGATCTGGAAGGTATGCACCATCTGACCATCCGCTGCGCCCTGGCATATACCTAGAGATGCAAAGCCTCGCTGCACATGTTCCCACTTATCGGTATTCAAACTCGACCGGCATTCTTCAAAGCAGTCTTTGAATATCTTTGGCGAACACAGCAGTACCGCTTGACCGCTCAACCCCCACTTAACCACATGGACGGGAGCCCGATTGCAATTGTATTTAATGGCTCCAGTCTTGATACCGTTACGCAGCCACGCATAAAAGATATTGCCTCTATCTTCATGCTTTTTAACATCAATGACTTTGGCTTCTGGTTCTGCCTTAGCAACGGGCTTGGGTTTAGCCACTACAGCATCAGCCGAAGGCACAACGTCACCAGCATCTTCTAAACCGTCGAAATTTGACGGCTCATCTTCAATACCGGCAAAATCACCAGACGCAGCAGGCTCAGCTTCATGCTGATCAGCTACAACTACGGTAGCTGGCTCTGGCGATGATTCCTTTTTCAGGGGTTTATCGGCTTTGGCCTTCTGGCCTTCAGACTTGCTTTCACCGCCCTCCTCATCCGCTGCGACCTCAGGAGTAATAGAACCATCCATAGGTTTGATAGGGGAGTTAAGATGCTCGGGAAATAGATCACTCAACGACAGTTTCAAGAACGTCAGCGTCTTATCCCAGTCACCTACAGAGACTGCCGCCCGCCAAACAGCACCCTTTCCGTCAGGTTTAGATTGAATGATCTGATATTCAGTCATCACATCCATAAGACGGTTATTGTCTGATGGGACACTGGTATGCCCATCTGTAACCATCTGAGTACGAACCAAGTCACAAAACCGCTTCGACACAACCCATAAATCGGATTCAGTCACAAAGCCAGCAGCACCAGGGCGGTTCAATGGCAACGAATCGGTCTCAAGCAATAAGTGCCTTACTGATCGAGCAATCTTGTCGCCAAGGCTCATAACATTCTGGTCAACGCGGGCGGGCTTCGATGCCCCCATGCCAATCCGAGCAGATTCCGAGTCGGCTTTGCGGACAATAGTACCCACTGGGTTTTTCTTGTCGCCAGCCAAGGTCGCCAGCATTGCTTGCTGAGCGCCTACTTCCCGAGACAGCCAATCCATCGAGTTAGCGCAAAATATATGCTGCAACAGTATCGGAGAAACTATCATGTGATCCTGATATTTTCTCTCAGGCCTGTAACGATAAGTATAAGAACAAGCACCAGGAACTTTGGTCATAGCTCCGAAATAGGGACTCCAGCGACCAATCTGCCCGCCCTTAGAATTAAGAACACTGACAACAACATCAGTCGCTACTTTACCTAAGTCATGCGACAGGGCAGAAACAAATACCGCCCATGTCCAATGTTCTTTGACGACCACGGCTTTTTCAGGCGAAGTATTCAACGGGAGTATATAACCCCGCCGTAACTTCATCGCAAACGCTACGGTCTGCAATGTATGCTCAAGCAACCCGCCAGCATGATCATGGTGATGCGCTTGAGACGCTGGGAGCATCTGAACATATTCTGCATAGCGAGAAATAGCCGCCAGATAATACTCACTCCACATCGTCGGAGTGGTTGCGACCTGCTCCTTAATCACGGCAAGCGTTTGAGCATTTTTTTCAAGCAGCACAGTTGACGACAACACTACGTCACCATCAATATCTGAAGGCGTTACAGCTGTACTCTCTGGCTTACGCTTAAAGAACATCGCCAACCCACTCCCGCATCTTTACAGGGTCGATGGCAGCAGTGTCCGACTCATCGACAGCTGGAAGTCCGTGAAAACTAACTCGAAACTCTTCAAATGAACTTTCATAAAAGTCCCACGAACGACCCGAGTAGCCAACCCTGTAATAGAAGCAATGCAGTTCAAGAAAGCAATCAACCAACCAACTGGCGTCAACATTCACACCTGACTTGGCTGCATCCTCAAGCTTAGAGGCGAGCTGCATTTCAGGCGTAAAATTATCATCCAAAATGAATTTCTGAATACCCTTCACTCTCTCAAGAAACAGAACCACAACACGATAAAGTGGCGCGTTACCATCTGACATCAGCGAGCAGGCAATACGCAATACGGCGCGGCTCCCCTGATCAACAGACACATCATCAAAACTCATATCACCCCCTAGTCCGCGCTACAACAATTGCTCACAGGATACACCACATCACTGCAAAACCCTGTATATACCCAATGCCCCACCTAAGGTAAGCCAGCCAGGGTAGCCACACAACACCCTAAATACTTGCAAACACCCTCTCCCATGCGATTTTACACAAACGCCAAGAGTGCAGACATTGCCGATCAGTACAGCATCAGCCCGAACAATCTCAAACACTACTACAGAATAATCGACACATTAACGCAGGAGACCAAGACGCTTTTAAAAAGAGGATTCTTGTCTTTCGGACACGCTAAAGCTCTCTGCAAATACACCAAAAAAGAACAAAAGATGGTTGCGGGTGAAGCTATAGCCAAAAACCTCACTTGCAGGGCTCTGGAGGCCAAGAAGCTCCAAACCGCCACACTGGTATCGGATTACTACGAAAAGCTGTCAGGGCGCATGTCAGAGCTAACGGGACACCCCTGCACGGTCGTTCAGGACACCGGCAAGCATAACGCTGGAGAAATACGCATCAGATATGCTGACTTCACACAATTCGACTCGATCATCACTGACCTACTGCGCATAGATCCAGAATCCCTCCAATAACGGTGTTAACAGCGTTAACGCCGGTAACAAAAAAACGACAATCCCTAAAACCTCAAAGCATTAACACTGTTAACACTTCTGTTAACAGTGTTAATCGGCTTCGCCACCTGCCGGGCCGTTAACTTGTGTTAACACCCGTTAACCCTAAAAACATATATAACAACAATTACAATCAAAACATTGACAACTACGCTAATTACATTAATATACATAACTAGATTAATTGAGTTTCCTACATTAATGCCGTTTCCTACGTTAATCATTAAAACGTCATTATCAGAGTTATTTGCGCTATCGGTATTAATGCTGACAAGTACATTAATAAGTAACGACAGCATTAATGCGCTGATTACTGTGATATCGCTAATAGCAAAGAAAACATCAGTAACGGAAATAACAGCGGTAACACCACTAACGGCAGCAACGTAAATAACGTCAGTAACTCGAATAACAGCAGTAACGCGAATAACGGCATTACCATTAAAAACAATGTGGTTGTTGTAACCACATTAAATTCATACCAACAGAAGCGAGAATAGAGAATGGCTACAATCGTATTTGCAAGTTCAAAAGGCGGGGCAGGGAAGTCTACTATCGCCTTAGCTATTGCAACTCTGCTCTGCACCAAAGCAAAAACAACATTAATCGATGCCGATCCGAACCATCCAATTATCAACTGGTTAAAGCGTGGTGGTGCTTGCCCAAATTTGAATGTCGTCAAGAATGAAGACGAAATGCTACTGATGGATGAAATTGCGGAAGCGGAAGAGACATCACAATTCGTCATTGTCGATCTGGAAGGTAGTGCGAACATCAGAGCCGCATACGCTGTTGCATCAGCTGACTTAGTAATCATCCCGCTTCAGCCATCTATTCTCGATGCCGACGAAGCCAGCAAGACATTAAAACTCATCAAAAACGAAAGCAAAAAATTACGCCGCGAAATACCGTATCGAATGCTTTGGTCACGAATCCCTAACTTTATGACACGAACCATGAAGGATCTTGAAGGGCAATTGAAAAATGCTGGAATTCCCACCCTCGACAATCGAGTACGGGATTTGGATGCCTACAGAGGCATTTTTGGACTAAACAAATCCTTCGACCAAATGACAGCAGATGAAGTTCCTAATCTGATTAAAGCAAAGCAAAACACAACAGCAGTAACTCAAGAGATCATTAACATCATCAAAGAATTAGCTAACGAACAGCAAGGGCAGGGGGCCACAGTCAATGGGTAAAGAGCCAACTGAAAAAAGAGCGGTCGCTTTTGGACTTGACGATGACAACGACTTTAATATAGACCTCGAAGGCCTCAGCACTAAAAGCAACAGTCAAGCTGTAAGTCGTGAAGTGGTAGAACTAGCGGCGGAGGAGGCGGGGTTTACTTCACGCCAACCTACGACCGCTGCACCTATAAAAAAAGCAAAACCGACGATCCCGATTAAACAGGTCGATAAGATCACTCGCCGTACCGCTAAAAGAAATACTGAATCCACAACAGTATTGGGAGTACGGTGCAAAGTCTCAAAATCGAATGATTTCACGGTACTCTGCG
This sequence comes from uncultured Spongiibacteraceae bacterium, assembly GCA_964401565.1. Classification (GTDB taxonomy): domain Bacteria; phylum Pseudomonadota; class Gammaproteobacteria; order Pseudomonadales; family Dasaniaceae; genus Oceanicoccus. The sequence goes on along the minus strand of CAYNZI010000001.1, from coordinate 56,718 downwards.
ATGAACAAGGCTGGACTAGCGGTGATCTATTGGAGTACATGCTGGAAGCAATTAACGAAAAAATAAAAGATCCAAGCTCAGAATTCTGGAAAGACAAGAAAAAACCTCGATAAAAAGAAAGAATAAAAATACTCGAAAACTCGCTTAGTCGCGGGTTTTTTTGTGCCTGCCAATAGTGATAAATACAAGTCGAGAGCCAGTGCATCGCAAGATCTCACTGCGTACCAGGAATAACTTAATACATCGCCATAAGCCCCTTAAAAATAAAAACGCTAATCAACATCGCCGCATCAACGATAACGCCGCCGTGATGAAATGCGATCGGAGACTGGTATCTGGATCTGGGTACCGGCGACGAAATCCACTCACCGGCCCTGGGCACATAATTGAGCAAACCGACTCGCCCTGCGAATAACCTTGACGATATGTTCAAGCGCCTGATTAATCGCGGTTGTAAGCCAAGATCGCTTAGGCTGTAGGTAGCTGTGGTCAATACCGTAGCAGAGCGTAGGTTTGTCCATCAGTTACCGCTTAGGGGATCAGAACAATCTCCTAGATGGATTGAAGAATCGCTATACAGCACCGGCCAGAGCTAACAGTACAAGCCAGCTTTAGAATTCACAGGAATTCCCCTCACGGCCAAACTAAGACGGTCTAACATCTGATAAACCGCTGAATAGTGACGGCGGAGTAAAAACCTCAATATTTCGACCAGTTAATCGCTGATTAACAGTCACTAAAGCTATAAGCCCAGTCAGGCCCTCCAGTACCAGTGAAACCTGAAGTAGCCAACAGTGAGGGGTAGCCATTGGAATCCCCCTCAGTGCCAAACTAAGACGGTCTAACACCTGATAAACCGCTGTATAGTGTCGGCGGAGTAAGAACCTCAATATTTCGACCAGTTAATCGCTGATTAACAGTCACTAATACTACAACTCCACCCAGGCCCTCCAGTACCGCGCTAACGTGCAGGAAGCACCACCAACGACCGGAGGGAGGCGGAGCAAAAAAGGTACCAGCCCTTGGGCGCGCATTAATTGTCTGTTTTTTGATCTACTCTCTTTGCTCTATAACTTGATCTTATTAATATCCAACAGGATATTTGTTAGTAAGATTAGATTTATCTTGATAGTAATGGGAACACTTAGAGTGTTCGACTTAAGTATAAATACCCAAAGAAATACAAAGTTTTACCCGAGTTTTCCACTGGTTTATCCCCTGTTTTTGTGGATAAAGCTCGGGAGCCGGTATGAAAAGATCTTTTCTTTAAAGAGACAAAAAAGCCCGCAAAAAAAGAGCTTAAAGTGGAATTTTAGGCGGCAGTGCGCCTTGGTAGAGTATCGATAGGGCGTGGGGGAGCGGCCTAAGCGGCCCTTAAAAGAAGTGGCGGGGGATCGCCAGGGAAGAGCAGTTTCCCGCTCAGCATGAGCTTGTACTGCCGGTGATTGGTTATGAATAGCGGAGTTTCGTCTTGGAGTGTGAAGGGGTTTTCATTCGCGAGTCTTTCATCCAGTGCGTGTTTCACATCGCGCCACAGGCTCTGGCTTTTCCCTGCAAGCTCTATAAAGAACTTCTTGGTGAATGTGATCAACCTAGAGCCCCGAATTAGCTGCCCATCGTCTCTACGCCTTGTAATACGCTTGGAGCGCTTGATGTAGCCGCATAGTTCCAGCCGCTCCAATGCATTGAATACCCGCGTGTGCGTTACCTTGACGCCAACTGCGGCCCAGTCAGGGGCTTCTTGTATTTGTCGTGCAAGCTGACGTAAATCGGGAACGATTAAAAACCCTCCTTTGCCATGACCGCACCGAAGAGAATCGAGTTGTAAATAATTTGCTACTAAAACTTGGATAACAGCAGAATCGATTTCTCTGCGCTCGCTTTTCGGCTTAGTACGAGTCAAATTTTGCCAAGTAGGTAGACGCCATCGATCAAACGAAGCCATCCCAGCTAAGCTGGAAATGCGCTGGATGACTTGAGATTGCCCTCCTTTGCCTCGCGTAGCCACATCCGTCTGTCGTATCTTACGGGGGTTGTGGCCACAGCGATTGCCTGTAGAAGGTAGGTTAGAGCTTGTTTTCACCCATGAAGGCCTTTATTTAAGTCAAAAGGTTCCCTTGGGTGTTGATATTCCTGATTAGAAGACTAAAATAACTTCTAAAGGATTTACACCCTACGGGGATCGACTCTCAATTTTGCGTTCTTGGCGGGACATCAAAATTGGGAGTTTTTTGTATCTGGCGCTTGGCCAGATTATTTCAGTTTAAAATAGTCCGCTTACGATACTCTCCGTTGTTTGCCTTCCGGCTTATCCGGCATTTTATAGACGCCGAACCTTTCCAATTCAAAAATCTGCCCCTACCTGCTGGGCTTTCTCGTTTTTACTCGTAATAAAATCTTTTCTTACACAATTAACCGTACTAAATAACTATGAGTGGATATTGGCAGGCTCTGTATTAATTGCAATAGCGCCTAAATTGCCGCCAAGATGGGCATATACCCGCACAATACGCACCGGCATGGGCATATACCCGCTAGTCATGGGCATTTACCCTCTAGTCATGGGCACATACCCGCGACGACTCTCCTGTTTACCACACCTACAGATGGGCATTTACCCGCACAAAATGGGCATTTACCCGCACAAAATGGGCGTTTACCCGCTTGGAATTCTGGCCTGAAACACTAGATGTCATGGCAGCAGGTTGGGTTGAGAGTCTTTTGCCGTGGGAGGATGGGCGCATACCCGCTCTCATACTGTGACTCGCTCCCAGGTTAAAATGTAGGGTGCTGACTTCCCATTACCGTCAATTGTGGCCTCTGCCAAAAATCCACACGCCTTCATCACCTCAAGCTGCCCCTTGCGCCCCTTCTTTCCAAGAAGGGCCCTGCGAAACTCTGGGAGTGCCTGCGCTGGCGCGACCATCGATTTTAAATCAGTAAGATGTATTTGGTCGCTCTGATGACCCGACATATAAATATGGACAGCCTTGCCTGTAGGGCTGAGCTTCTTTCTAACATCAAGATTAATAGTCGCGTAGTTTTGAAGAAGCGTCACCATCCCAGGTGAGAATTGAAATTGCAGACTGCCTTTAAAGTCAGAAGATCCACGATACTTAAAAAAGTATTCGTTGCCCTCGAAATTCTCAGTGTCAGAAAAACAATCGGTGCAAATAAACATAACCGTCAACGACAACCTTTTAATAGAGTCCCGCGTAAATTGCAGATCCTCATCGGAAAAGCTGCGACCGAGATATTTGTTTACTTGTCGGGCCGTAGTCCTGCCACTTAAAACAACGACTGTATCGTTGCCTTGTGCATCCTTGCCGGTTTCCATCGACAAGGGGATGGGTAGGTTGCTCGCTGGGCCCTCTAGCCGGAAGCTTGGTACCAGCTGTAACAGAGCAATTAACGTATCCTGATCAAACATATTAAGACCAGGGCCGTGACGCTCGACATAACCGTTCAGTGTGTAAAACTTATAGCCTTCTTCATCATTGGCCGAGGCAGTCTTTCTCATCTTCACTGGAGAAAAGAGCGGTACCTCAGTTAGGAATTTTGGATAACGGACATCCCTAGACTTAAAATCAACTATCAGCTTTTCGCGGCGAACCGCACCGCCTGTTTTTAAACGCTCTACTAACTCACTCATAAAATTATCTCTTCACTTACTCCACGATATGGACTATACTCCATGACATGGGTTTGCACAAACATTTTTTAATATAAAGACAATCATTATGGCAGCAAAAAATCAGATTACGTTCTGGCGGGAGAAAGCCCAGGAAGACAGGGCCAGCGATACCAGCAGTGAATACACGACTGCGGTACAAGAGCTAAGTACCCTAACCGGACGAAACCTTACTAAGGGCCGGTTGAATGAGTACGAAACGGGCAAAGTAGGTGTAACACCGCCTATTAGTAGAGCCATCAATTCACTGATTATTAAAGATGTTCTTGAGAAGGAGGGGGTACCGACAGAGAACTTGAGCCAAAAAAACCTTCAAAATATCGCGGACTATTTGAGCCCACCACTTAAACAGAAAAAAGGCGAGTAACAATGCAGAAACACAATATGGATCGTAAAAGTATTTACCCTCTTTTTTTAGCCATAGCCGTAATGGACGTATTTCTCTGCTTAGCACTTCCAGGTAAAGATTTAATGGACGGGCTTTATATGGGCGGGATATCGCTCGCGATTGTCATTCCTTTATTTGAGTTACTAAAAGCAAAAAAGGATCAGGCGAGTAAGGAGTCTGGGCATCTTGCCGCCTAATATTCTTGCCGCTAACTAAAGGGAAAGGCTAAATATGTTTGACCATATAAAAGCTATGCTAAACGGCATGAGCTACGGAGAATACCGCAACGCTAGGAAGGCCAAGCTTAAATTAGAGCTTGAGGTAATCGAGGGTTACAAGCCAAATTATTTGACTTACATTCGAGACACTATGGGGTTCGGTAAGTTTAAGCTGTCAACACAGTATTATCTGGTGCAAGTGCTTGTGTTCGCTGCTTTATATGTTGTCCTTAAGCAAGCTGGAATAATTAAAGATGTTTGGAGCTTAATAGGTCTAACTGCATAGCTAATTCTTAGCCTTGTAGCTGGGGTCGTCACGGCAATAAAATACCCCGTTACAAGTGATTATAGATTTGACCGGAAATAATGGATTTTGACTAGAGGGCCTACGGCATGGATAAATCAATAATGATTTACAGAACATCACAGCTAACAAATACCGGCAATTTCTTACTCGCCATAATAATCACATTAATCGGCTTCTTTACGCCGGAAATAATCAGCAAGCTCCCGCACATCGATCAGCTTTCCGGTAACTCCAAAAATATAGCATTGGTATTTATTCTCATTGGTATCAGCTATGCCTTCTGGTCATTCTTAGTTGTACAGTGCAAAACCTACCAAATCACACTAGAAGAATTGATTTACACCCACGGCGTCATTAACCAGGACATAGATCCAATTGAGCTTTATAGAGTTAAAGATGCAGGCGTTAGCAGGCCGATTCTGCTGAGGATATTCGGTCTGGGCAACGTAACGATCTATTCATCAGATAAAACACTGCCACAACTCGAACTCAGCGCGGTCAAATCACCAAAGGAAATTGCAGCAATAATAAGACTTCGGGTAGAGAAAATGAGAACAGCCAAGGGAGTCAGGGAGTTTGACTAAAAAATCAAAGAAGCACCCAGACAGAAAAATAAATCGCACTTGGCACTGCCGGTACGCATTTCTTCAAGCTGCGCTAGAAGAAGGTCTTGAACTTGCACTACGCGATGGGCTGGGGAAACAATGGTGTGGAATCATTCACGCCTTCGACAGGAATACCCTCCTGTTCGGCGGTAGAAACACCGAAAAGAATCCCCCCAGGTTATTCCTAAACTCAAATATATCCACACTCGCTCCGCAAGATGCCGGAACTATCATCAACACTAACCCACTGGTCGTCGCGGATGATTCACCAGGGATAATTACACGCCACTGAGGATTTAAACATCGCGCAGCTTGCCGCGATCAATTCTAGCCTTCAGGTCACTATGGACATACTGACTATCAGTAAACTGCGAGCTGCTGTGCCCCAGCTCCTCCGAAATTTCTTTGATCGGTGTGCCACGCTCAACCTCCATACTCGCGCCGGTATGCCTAAGCCAGTGAGCTGACGCCGCCAACAGATCATCAGCTTTCACCTCGCCCAATTCAGCCTTCATTTTGTTGAAGGCCTCATCAAAAACACTCTGGATAATTCTAGTCAGGTGCCGACTGGACATACCGCCTTGGCCGCGCACCTTTGAGACTATTGGCTCTTTATCACCCGACAGGGGCAAGCCGCTTAGTCCTCGATGTCGGCGGTATCGATCCAAATAGTACAGGTAGGCATCGGGCACGGTCACATCGCGAACCTTACGCATCTTGCCGAAAATCTTTAACAGCCAGTTGCCCTCATTATTACGATAGAAGTGTCCCATGACTGGAGCCCAGGCAGGGCGCTCAGACAATTCAGAAACCCTCAGGAAGTGGCTTTTTAATGTGGCTACAACAAACAGGCTTCGCTCATGCAATGAGTCGGCATCAGCCATAATTCTTGCAGTGCCCAGCACATAGTCCCACTGATCACCGGACAATCGCTTAACCTCCTGCTTATCCGTAAATTTAATCAGATGTCGGCAGTCTTTTTTCGCAATCTTTACAGGGTTCCCGAAACAAATTTCTCGCTCATACAAATGGTTATAGAAAGAGGAGAGGGCGGTGAATACGGCTTCCAAGGATTGAGCTGAAGGCCGATAGCTTTTTTTGTCGTGCTTAACATCCAGACCCGCGATTTCGATGCGCTTGCGCTTACTTTTAGAGATATTAAGGACGTAGGGACGCCAGCCAGAATTAGCGACCAGCTGCCCCTCAAACAATCGAAAACGATCAATATTTGCCGTGCCGACCCATGCACCAGAAGGACACCAACAAAAATCGATGAATTCTAAAACATCTGCTTTACGGAACTCATTAATAGGGGCGCACTTAATTTGAAATGACCACAAGAGATACCTTTCCACTTCAGTGCGGAATCTAGTGAAAGTATGCTCGGATTTGTTCCGTCCTATAAAAGATAAGAACTCTTTCCCCCAACCCCATTGGGCAAGCCACCAATCCTCGCCCTGATCGATCAGGAGCGCCACTGTCGGCAAGTCGGCAAGTGTAGTCGTAGAAAGAGAAGAGTAGGGTGGATAAAGTGGGGAGGGGGCTTTTGATAAGCGCATATTGGTTTTAGATGGCCAGCTGCGCAGCAGAGACGGCTCGCTTGCTGTCGCACATTGACTTCCAATTGTCCGAGGTTACGACCTTACTGAATCGACGTTCTTCAGCTTTGAAGCAAAACACACCCATTCTTTCAAGTACATTTGACATCACATCCATCTGCTCGAAGTAACGGACAAACGCAGTAATCCCTTGAGTCTTTTTGCTGCCAAAATCTATATCCTTCGGAGCTTTAACCAGGGCGCTAAAGGCTACATCTTTGGTTTTGTGCAGCTTACTGCAATTGTTGTGTCCGCAACCGGCCCTGAGTACAGGGTGCTTATGAATAACCACATCCTCAATCCCGATATGAACCACTCGCTCGCCGTCTAAGTGGGCGAGCCACACATTCTTAGCCTCTTCGATCTGCCGATAAAGCTCTGCTTGAGGAAAGCCACAATCGGCCTGCGGCTTATAACAGCCATACACAACCCGCAATCCAAGACCTTCTTCATAGTCATCGCTGGGCATACTTTCACTAATGAAGTTGCCAGGGTCGTCAGATTCCATAGCCCCCTGAACAGCCTGAAGTTCATTAGCTGCCATAAGGAGGTTCATTTGTTTCTCACCGCTTCCAAACGCCATCACTGCGTACTGCATCTTTAACTCCCTGTTTTTACCGCCGAATCGGCATACTTATCAGACTCAAAAATCAAAATAACAGCAACCATACCTTATGTCCAATACTAAACAGTATCGGACATAAGGCGTGTTAATCAGATTTTCTTAGGGGTAAAAAAACCTACGGTCGTAGATCTAATATTTTATATTGAGGAAATGGTCTTCTCGAAAATCATACTCAGATTCACACTCAAGCAAGCCCCACTTTTCGCACTCAGTAAAGTTAAAAAGCCAATCGTGGGCTTCTTGCGTAGTTGTGAAGTCCTTGTGAATGTCGTCGCCCTGTTGCACAACACTGACACTTGCCGTCCCACCCTCAAAGCCTGAGACGGTCACGCTCCAGCCGATTAAATCCTTTGGCGCTTCATGCAGTCTATAACTTGACTGCCATACAATAGGAGCATGACCAAACTGAGCGATTACAGCGCTCCTTAAATCAGGAAACTCAGCCGCCCAGCAGGTTTTACTTAACTCAGACTTAATTAGCTCGGGGCTCTCTTCAAGCACATCAAAACACATAGCCTTGATTGCCGTAGTCGATAGTGCGATTAACCGAAGCGCATTAACCGCCTTTATGTGACCACTATTCATAGCTACAGCTCCCACTCTTCAAAAACTTTATAAAGTCACTCACGATAAATTAAACCTCAGACAATTTATAACGGCCATTAAAAAAGCATGAGTTCATATTCACATACAACTCCATGCCCTTCTTGAAAGACATCTCGCCCAGGCACTTCGCTTTTTTATCTTTCCACTCGTCGCGGCTGCGATGTTTTTCTTCTTTCACGCTATCAGTAAATGACAAGCTAAGGCCATCCTCAGCCAGCTTACCCTCGTAAAACCAGCGGTAACGACCGTTCTTATCTTTACGGCCACCCACAAAAAGACCTGACGGCTCATCAAACTTAACAATTGAAAATGTGTACATGTCACGACTAGCCACCAGCTTATTTTTGCCGGTTAAAAATCTTTTCAGCATCGATGCCTGATCTGCTTTAACCTGCTTTGCTTGAGCCGCAGAGGCCTGCTGCTTTCGCTCTGCCGCCTCTCTTTCTGCCGCCATTTGACGCGCTGCCTCCTCACCTCTTGCCTCTTCGGCGTCTTTGGCGGCGCGCACCAATTTCAGGTGTTCTTCGCCGCCAGCCACGACAGCCATTGGGAAGTCGGTAAGAGGTCGGTAAGCCAATTCAGGCAACGTATAATGTCCAACAAAGGTGTTCGCCCAGCTGTCATTCGCTGCTGGCACCGAGTCGATGTAACCCTTCATCTTAAATGGAGCTGATGCCTCCACTTGCTTTTCAATCAAATAGACACCCTCAAACCGGCCTTTCTGGCTGTATAAATCAACCCGAGGAGCGATAAGGATCTCGAACTCAGTTCGATACCGACCAGTGCCCTCGCCAAGCGGTATGGACTCTTGAGCATCAAACTCCAGCTGCTGCCAAGCGGCTGGCAGTCGGCCAGACATTTCCTCCTCCAGCAGATCCTCGCCAGGACCTGAGCCGCCACAGGCAGATAGAAGCAGGCAGACAGCCGACAGCACAACAAAACGAATAGATTTCTTCATAAATTCACCGATCCTTCAGGCATTTTAAGAAACAAACAAAATAGTAAACAGCCAGAGGCACTGCAAGACGCCAATCACTGCCCATACCTCTCAACAAACCAATCAACACCGGCAAACCTCCCAACTCAGTAAATCCGAAGCCCACAATTTACGCGATCAACGATGCCCCACGCCTCGCATGTAGCACCAATAACCTCATTCATCATCACATCAAGAAGTTCAGAGATTTTCATCTTCCGATCAAAGCTGACCTCAAACTCTGTCACAAGCCCCGATGACTCCAGCACCAGGATATCAACCTGCCACTTACACTTCACACTCAACTTCGAGGCCGGAATTTGCATCCCCGCACTATCGCCAACCCAATACTCAATCATTGGCTTCACAATATTTAGGACTGGCTTATCCATACGCTGCTTACCGGACTCCACACCACATACAGGATCAGGGTTTCTCACACTCAGCCCCCACCAGATGCAACACCGCAGATTTTAGCCACTCTATCTGGTCACACAACTCAAGCAAATCAGCCTTTCCCTGCGCGCTTACCCGAGGACGATTTCCCGACCCCGCAACCGCACCAATTGTTTTAAGGCCAGGAAGTAAGCTTGTGCAGTCGCGGGGTAGCACTGCGATACGTCCACGCTCCAGCATCAACACGTAGATGATACCTCGAATCTATAGACTCGCCCCCCTGTCGTAACACCTTTAATTGGCGCTGCGCGCACACTGGTAACATTAAGCTCACTACTCGCCATCACGATCTCCAGCTCTTTTGGCTGCCATTCGGCATTTGGTATCGCAGAACTTCCTGCGCGATGTAACCCCGTTCAGCCGAGCTTCACAGTATTCACAATTTTTGTTATACAGCTTGCGGCCTGATGCCAGATCGACACCGGCAGCAGACAGCTGCTCCTTCTCTGATTTCGACTTCTTCACCATTCGACACTTCACCGCGATCATTGAACCCACGCAATATTATCTCAACCCAGCCATCCAGTTCCATTTTGACCCGAATAATTGCCAGTTCAAACTGCCGGATTATATTACGCTGCTTGAACCAAGAGATCAGCCCCTGCTTGGCCTCATTCTTCGCCTGCACTAGGTCGGCTCGAAGCTTGTCGTAGCGACTCAAGCCGCCAGCTACCATCACCCGAATGCCCTTGCCCCGATGACCGCCTTCCTTGGTATAGCGATCAACATTAATTCTAAAGACACCAGGGCGACTCAAGCAAAATCCTTTAACTGTTTTCATAATACTCTCCTTGTTGCTGTAACGCTTGCGTAACATTAAAAATAAAGCCTTGGCGGCTCTTTAAAGACTTAAAGCCATTAGAATTTAATATTGCCTCAATCCCTGCCAATCGTTCAGCAGCTGACTGATCCTTTTTGGCGCAGCAGTGAACCCACTCACTCATCTCCCCCATGCCATTTTCACCGGCCAGCTTATTAGCCAGATCCAACCACTCTAAAGCTTGCCCCAGAATTTCCAATACTACCGCTTTCTTCTCGATCAATACTCCAACATCTGCAACGCCTGCCACCTCACAACCCTTCATGTCTACTCCTTTGATTAAAAGCTGCACTAAACATCACAAACACCCAACCACTTACTTGGATGCCTCAATCTCCCGCTCTGCCATTTCAACAGCCATCAGGCGATCCGCCTCGCTGACTACACCCGACATTAAAGCTGCGACAACGGCCCCAGCGTCCTTAACGTCAAGAATATCCTTCAACTTGGCCACAGACAAAGCAACAGTCTTGTCCGTCCAGTACCGCCGAGGAACAAGCCCCAGATCAAGCTTCCCCTGATTAGACTTCTTGGTGGCGTTACACAATTGCTGATCGCGACTAAACCGCGATGTTTTCGGTGCCCCAGGCTTCGCCCCGAGAAGATCCGTAGTCAATCGATCGCTGCCATCCTTTGCCATGCCTTCACCTTAAAATTAAATCAGTAATGAGATAATAGCGTAAGCGCTTACGCTGTCAACCACTAATCGAGATCAATGCCTCTTTTTTCATAAAGCTTTTTTGCATGGGCCCTGACTTCAACCGCGTCATCAGAGTGCATAACAACTTTTAAATTGGAAAGACCTGCATCACTTATGCGTTTATCTCGACGCCTCATTCGGCTTGCAGCCGTGGTATCGCCCTTAGGCAAATCATTTTTATCTTCCACAAAACCTCCCCGCAAAAAAATCAATCTTTACATGGCGTTAATTATACGGCATATCTCGGTTCCAGCGTCCGTAAACACTCCAGGTACATCATCATTAAATCGACCGCGATTCTGAACGGGTCGGCATTTCCGACCACTAACATCAATATCTAGGGTCGAGCGATCGCTGCCGCGAGACAGAGAGTAGATTAAGGATTCGCCATCTGAAACATAATGACCATAGCTCGCCACACAGTGGTGCATCTCCCCAGACTCAATAAACTCGACATCATCAATCAGAATGCCGCCCATATCCCGCCGCGAGTACAGACGGAATGATACGGCGTTCTTCAACTCACCAAGGGTATCTTCACTGGTATTCCACCAGTCGCACAAGGCCAAGTGTGGATTCCAAAGATAATTAGTACTGGCGTGACCGATCTACATCGATACGCTGTACTCAGCCCGCCTACTCTCGGATTTCATCCGAAACCCGAGAGTAGAAACAGCGGTGATTTGTACTGGTTAGCCTTTTTAAGCTTCTGCCCGTTCGTATTCTTTATGGCTCAACAATTGTAAATCGCCACCATCATCGATCAAGCTTTTAAAAACTGCCCAACGAGTTGAGTTGGGAAAACCAGCCATTTGCCTATCAAGCGCCTTGCCAGCACCATCAAGGCAGTCAAACATTAAAATACATTCTTCTGCGGCTGCCACCCCATCGATGCCATTTATCCAAACCTGACCGTCTGGGGATAGGAAGTGCCAGCTGGTGCTATCCGACTGAGGGTATACGGCGACAATGAACTTTCCCGCATTAGATTCAGTGCATTTGATATTTGACTGAAGAACGGCCCTACCTTTTGGTGCCCCTCCAAACCTACTCGGAGAAGCCATTTCAAAATATAGCTGCATACTTAATATCCTTTTTAATCAGTACAAGAGGTCGACCAGATCTATGCTGGCGGCGGCCGTCAATACAAAATATTGCTGTGAATCCAAAATAGCGCTATGCAGCACTATTTAGCTTTGGAGTTCATAGCGCACTATGGCGCTCATCAAAGGTAGGCCCTATTGTGCTGTCCAGCACTTCCACCCTGCTCTGCGGGTTCAGCATCAGGATGTCGTGTATGGCTTGCCTACACGCCTCCAGCGACTCCCAGCACTGATTGGTTCGGCCGGACGTATATCGATCTTTATCGAGCGGGCAGGATATTTCGGCGCAGAAACTGTAACTGCTATCAACGGCATTTCCCGTCCTGTGGTAGGTAATGCGCCTCAGCTGACCATATTTAATTGCCAACTTCACCTGCTTAAGTGCCAAGAGGTTATTTTCTTCGCCAAGCTGGCCGCGCCGCAGCTCAACAAAGCTAGGGCCGCACTTATGGTAAAGCACTGTGACAGGCGCAATATCCTCCAGTATTTCAAGAACGGATATTAATTCATCCGCCTCAAAAGCGTCACTATCAAACTCTGAGGTATCAATCAAGACGCTCTCTTCGCCGCCAAAAAGTTCTTCCAACCAATTACTTAAGTGCCGATTGAAACCATTACTCAATGCTTTCCAGTTCATCATATTCCGCACTACTCCCAAAAACGGTCAATGGGCGGTAAATCATCACCTAAATCTATCGCCTCGGAATTATCATCAAAATACTTTTTGTACTTCGATAAATTTTCACTACAAAACTTCTCCAATTCGGCCTCGCTCAAGCGAGGTGAATAGACAATCTCAGGGGTTTCATTCTCTGCGAACTGAAAGGTTTCATCAGGAAAGCAGAGGCACCCAACGCCCCCAAGATACGACTCCACAAAAGCAGTATTTGGGTGTGTTTCACATCCATTTGGGTCAAAAGTTACTGTACTCATATTCCGTCCTACCCTTTGATTATGCTATTTCTTCGTGCGTCTCTTTGAAGCAGGTATTTAGCCGACGATCTAAGTTAATAAGTAGGTGTACTGTCACGCAATCTAGCCCTTCAGACCCCTCAGCAAGAATATCAACCTCTCTGCTTATTGGATCTCCAGAACAAGACTTCACAGAGCCGAATTCACACAGAAGTCCTCCCCAAACAACAGCACCGTATACGACACCTTCGTTTACCTTGTATGGATGCGCCGCCTTTCCAGAGTACTCCTTATGAAATTTACCAATACACGACTCTCTAACAAGATCCTTCACTTCGCTAGCTGACAACCCAGATACTGGAGTTGCGTTAACATCACGCAAATATACAACAGCCTTATTTAGGGCTAGATCATCAAAATAAAATTCAAGTATTGCCATCTTTCTATCCTTGGTTAGTTGGTAATTTAACTCGCGAAAACAAGCCTTTGAAAACTGACTTTAGCATCTCGCTGATGCGGTCTTATTATTCGATCAAAAGTTTCTTACCTTTGATCGCCATATTTCCAATCTCAATTAAGCGCTGTTACGCGCATTGATATGAACACCAGACAAGGCTTTATCTTGCAGGGCATTTTGCTCAGCGACAAATTCTGGCGTTACAGTGTCCGCATATTCTTGATTGGACTTGGCTGTTCTTTCTCTATCGTCGTCGGCTGCGTCCTCCCAGCCGTCAGACCAGTACTCCGCATCAATGCCAGAATAGGGATTGGAACATTCTTTTTGATTGTCTAAGAAGGCGTTATACCCCTCCTTGTTAATCTCTTCCTGATCTTCAGTCATATTCCGTTCCCCTATGCCACTGTCTCGCCATCAGTAATATGCTCACTGTCAGTGCCGTACTCTAAGGCACAAGCACCGCAATGCGCCCGCCCTGCAACAGTGGGCTGGTTGCAGCTCGTACTAGAACACTTCTCTACAAGGCTTGGCTTGATTGTATTGTCGTAGTGGTGTTTTTGGTTTTTTGAAAGACTATCCACCCCCTGCCCTATTATTTGACGAATGATCCCAGAGACTTTGTCTTCAGGATTGATAACACAGTCAAGCAGGTGATTTAGTGCTTCTTTATTTTGGTTCTCTGATAATTCCATATTCCGCACCTAGTCCTGTTCGTACAAATCAGAGTAACGACGATCTGTTCTAAGGTGGCCCCACTCGCGCACCAACTTGTCAAAGATGTCGTCGCCACCCTCGATAACATTCTGAGGTTCTTCCCAGACTTGAACTCTACCGCGCAACACCATCAAAGCCGCTTCAAAGTATTCGGCATCAAGATTACCCAAGCCGGTAGCATTCAGATGGTAATTATCGCCATTCCAACAACTCAGCAATACTTGAGCTGCTGCATGAGAGCCACTGCCCTTACCGCCAAGTGCGAGATCGCAGAGCGTCTTTACAGCGGCGCTATACTGAGGAGCCAGTACGGCAGTTCTATGCTCATCCTTGATAAACTTATTTGCAGTCTCGACTGCACGCGCTGCAGAACTGCTACTAAGACGCTTTAGCGTCCCGCCGTGCATAAATTTCACAGATGGCTGACCTTCATGGTCGTAAACGTCATTTTCAGAAACTAGCTTAAGTCCTGCTGCAATTAACTCTGTCATGGCCTGTCCTTAACTTGCTGATTCAGGGATCGTGTTCACAACGGTTCCGTCTTTGCTTACCACTTTAAAGAACGTGACACCGCAATCAGGGCAGGCTGCCGCAGAACTAAAATCTTCTTTATCGGGTATTAGCGTCCCGAATTTCGCATTACATGCCGGACACGCGCATTCAGCTATTTGATCTGGTAGGAACTGTGAAAGGTATTTTTCTAAATCTTCTCTAGCTTGCGTTTTCATAACCCGTCCTTAGCTTGTTGGTAGTTTGCCAATCTCGCGCAGCTCAATCTTTAACAGCTTCAGCTTGCTCGATGGCATGTTTCTATAACGTGTTGCGCCGATGGCTGAACACCACCCCTTAACTGTACTCACGGCTGATTCTGTCATGCCAGCCACTTCAGGCTGCGTCAGAGGGACGCGGCCCATCAGATCCTTCAATTCATCATTTGCGCTCATGTAACACCACTGCTATTTCGTTGGTGTTCATAGTACACCCTACGACTAGAACTATAGTGTTCTTTGAACACCACCACAAGGGATAAACGCGCCATTCTTAACTAAATTTTGGAAGATAAAGCCCAGACCATGACCGCTCGAATCCCTGCTGTATCCGCTTGTCCCACGGCTCTATATATATGAGTGTCATATCAGCGGTTTTATGACCAAGTATCTGCTGTATTAACTCTAATGAATGCCCCTTAAGCCATATTTGTTTTGGGTTTACAAAACAAATATAAGGGGCTATATCGACGACGGGCATGAGCGCATGTTTTTGAAAATGATTCGAGGAGAGGACTGGGATGGGCTGCGCGAGTATTTCCCAGATTTTAAAACGCACGAAAACTAAACAGAGAAAAAAGATCCTTGGTCCGTATGTGAATTCCAATTTTCAACAGTACAAAATATAGGTGTGAATCCAGCATAGCTGTGTTCAGTACTATTTAGCCTTGGAATTCACACCAAGATTGCCGGATGCTTTTCGGGCCCTTCCATCTCCACTGCTGGCCGGTCGGTAAAAATTCCCACCGCCTCAGTAAAACACTTTTGAGGCATACGTCTAAAAGCGCTGTAATCTATCATCCCTTTCATAAACTCATCCTTAATCAGCTGTTATTATCCACTTAAATTTCACGATAAAAACCATCTCAACTTTCTATGCTTTTCTAAACTGAGACCAAGGCTCCACAACTTGGTTCAGGCCATACACCAAATTAAAGGCGCAACTATCCATTAGCCACCAGATTACTTTTTTATTGTTGAGGTTTGGCCAAAACAGGCCAGAAGTCGGATATCACTCCCCATCAACATAAGTGAGGAGTGATTTTTTATTTCTTTAAGCTCGGCAGGTCACTCGCCAATATATACTGCCCCTACCAGACCAGCTTCCTCGATCACCTTGTCCGCGAAATCTTATGCGGGTTTGCGTGAAATCATAAATCATTGGCTCGTAGTCATCATGTATATCTGACCTACTGCTCATGTTAGTTGTTCCATTCAAAAATACTGGACACCGGCGAGGGAAATTGGCTACAACGATGTCGTACTCGCTATTTGGGCTTCTAACTTTTCCCCACATATCAATAAAGCCATTACTGAATTCGACATAGCCATCTGTGCCAAAAAGGTCCTCAGCAACAATTCCCTCCCCCATTTTCTTCCAGATACCGCCGATGCACTGCAAGTATTTCCCAGTGGATGTAGCCCCCAAATACCGAACCCCTGGACACCCTGAACCCTCAGTCGAATTCGCAGTCAGCCTGAATGAATTCGTTTCCATTCTTGACGCATCCACCAAATCGCCAACGCTTAGATCATCAGTAACATTCACATCGTCACCGATATTGGCATCAGCCGCGACGTTTAATGTAGTCGCATTCATCGTCGTGCTATTTACAGTAGTGATATTTCCGATCGTTGAATTAAGCGTTGTGATGCTGCCTATGGGTGTAGTCAAAGAGCCAGCAGCCACAGAGCCGTTGACCTGCAAATTCCCGATGTTGGTAATGTCAAAGTTATTCCAATCGTGATGATTAGTTGGCCCGGCTGTACCATCGCGAGCAATAAACTCTTGGTTTGCTGGAGCATTCGACACTACAGCCTGAACTACCGAACCTGCCGCAACACTAGCTTGAAAATATGTTTGGTTGTTTGGTGTCCAAAACGTATTGCCTGCACCATTCATCACAACAGCAATATGATCCGCAAGATAGGGTGTTACGCCCTCGCTTGTTGTAGGCGCCCCTAGAGTAAGAGTTGCAGTGACAGCGCCTGCCACATTGGTAACAACTGTAGAGTACGACATTCCGAACGGCAGCCTGTCGCTGAACGAACAGAAAAGATGCGACTGACTGCCGCTTCCACCAGTGCAGGCTGCATCCTTCAGCCAGCCCGTTCCGGTAAATGTGCCGGTAGTAATAGCAACATTATCAACCGCAACTTTGGAACGAATAGCATTAACAATCTGAGCCGCTGTTTGCGCAGCAGTCTCTGCCAACATATTTCGCTGGTCTTCCATGTATTTATCCGCCTGCACCAACGCCAACATTGACATTACTGCCAATGCCGCCATTGTCGTGATTTCGACGTAACCACCTTGTTTTTTACGAAATACCATAACTCTACACTCTACGCAATTAGCTTCTGCGGTGATATGTTTTAACAGTGTTGCTCGCGCCGGTACAGGCGGCGTTCAGTGTAGCAACAGCAATTGTTCCCGCACCCGCAGCCTTAACCTTAGCGCCATCAACTTCGATTTCCCAAGAAGTGTCGAACATGTTGTTGACGTAATCCGAGCAACCCGTTTCCGAAAAGCGTGTTTGCGCAAACCCGAAGCAATCATCAGTGCCCAAGCAATCTTCAGCCGAGAATGTGATAACGCCATCTGAATCATTCAGAATAGCCGTACCAACAACCCAGTCCAAAGGAATCAATTTACCGACAATCGCTTGTGCATTATTCAGCCCGTTAAAACTTGGGGCGCGATTGTATTTTTTGCGTGTTTTATCGACAGTGCTAATTGTTTTTGTCAACGTGGCTGATGCCGCGCCACTTTCGCGCATCTCTGACGCTATGCCGAGGCCAACAATAGATAGCAGACCAACAACAAGAAGAACCGCGCCCGTACTGATCTCCAAAAAGCCCTTACTCTTCTTCCGTGAAATACCTTTCATTTTAATATTCATATTTATAATTCCATCTTTATTTAATTTTATTGAGCTAAGAACTAGCGTCGAGCCCTAGCCTTGTACTCGCTTTGAATTACTTTTGTTAAAATTTGTCCAGAATAATTCACATACGCATTGCTGATCGTCCCCCCTATTATCAACAGGATACCAAGAGACATCCCAATAACCCTAATAAACACCAAAACCCGATCCATCGCCTGATCGCCAATATTCTGTAAAATCGCAGCGAAATTATTTTGTTGTGAGAAGTCACGTATTTTCCCCATCGTGTCACGGTCAAGAAGCCCTACATCCAAAACGTCATCAACCGACATGTTTTTAGCCAGTCGCTCGCGCATAGTCCTGACATAGGATTTCAAATAACGATCTGCCAACGGCTCAATCCGTTCTAGCGCCATAGGAACTGATACCTCTGCTGCAAGCTGCTGACCCAGAGATTCGACAAATGCGGCTCCCTGCATCTTCTTCTGCATATTCCACGGCGGCAGATAATCAAGCACCACTCTTACCCCGCCCCTGGCGAGTTTTAGCGTCACCATGATATAAAGCAACAGGCCTACCACAGCCGCCACAGTGATATACCACTTATCCACTAACACCATATACATGTAGTGCATGGGCATGGCAGAAGAGGGCCAAGAATCAACGTCCAACATTAACGTGAATGGTCTATGCGTACCTGATAGCAAAAAAACAAGCAGCACAATAGAAAATGTAAAAGAAAATATTGGGTACCCCATCACCGAAGTTAGAGTGTTTTTAATTTCATTTTTACGCTTAGCCTTTTTCATGGCCTGCATTAAACCCGTACTTATTTTATCTGCTGGCGTAGTTCTGATGATCATCATTTCATCAGACGGCAAAATAGTTGCCATCGCTTCAATGATATTCATATTGTCGCGTTCTACATGCTCAATCACACTGAGATAAAACCACGCATCACTTTCTTTATGCTCCGCTTTACGCTTGGCGATCTTGCGAAACATCCAAACTAAAGACGACGACGAACCATCCTGCACGCGACTATAATCACTCAAGAGCTGATAGATACCCATTCTACGTCCAACCGACAAGCTTCTTTTACCAACTGATTTAGCCACGATCACACCCCCTCAAACTCCTGTCCAGGTTTCCACACTCGGCAATTTTGCTCCAGGTCTATCGTATTAATGGTCGTATATTTTGACTCAAACTTCTCTGGAGACACAACGCCAGATGCAACAAGTTTTAACGAATGGTAAAAATGTGTTTCTACAGCATCGCCGTAACCATTGACCTCACAAACTTTAACCCAGGCCTTACTAAAACCAATTTGATCATGGTCTCGGACGCAAGCCAGAGCAGCCGTATCAGGTACCACGATCTCCATAGATGGAATCGCTCCTTTCGTGCCCCTGTAACCACAACTGGAACAACCTTCTGAGTTATGATGAACCACTTTACTTAAATCAACCTTAAGCAGCTTCAAGCGTTTTTTAATTGACTCATCCAAATCATAATCCGCATGATCAATGCCGCACACTGTGCAAGTCACAGGTAGGCGCTGCTGATAAATTAACGCATTGATATTGGCTGGCTGCGCAAATATCTGCCGATCAAGACCTTCCGATTCAAACCGTGAAAAACAACCGTATGCATCGTTGGCGTGTGTCGTGGTCAATACTCCGTGTCCCGACTCGGTTGCCTTGCGAAAGAAGTCCATCGTTTCACTACCGCGAACCTCGCCCACAAAGATAATATGCGGATTCATACGCAGAATCTCTTTCATTGTTTCCGCAAAAGCATGACCACTTCCGCCCTTACTCTCCCTAACGACATACTGACGAACACCAGGAATAATATATTCAGGGGGGCTCTCTGCTGAACGAATATTCAGCCCAGGGTTATTTTTAAGCATTGTCGTCAGCAACACTTTAATAGTGGTCGTCTTACCTGACGCAGTTGGCCCGATCATTACAGTCGCGCCCTTCTCGCCACGACTGACCATAAGGAGCAGGGTCTCTTGATCCGACGACACGCCAAGATCAGAAATGGAAGTGAACCCGCCACCAGAGGACATCTTAAGCAAGCGTATAGCGAAGTCTATCCCCTCAGGGAAAGCCGGTTTTGACTGGTAGCGAAGACGCAGTTTCTGCCCCTCCCAAATACCATCGCCAGTCGCGAATTGTGAGCTTTCCATGCTGAAAATCGACTCTTGCAAAGTCTCTTGGTCGGCAATTGTCTGATAGTAGTAACGCATCATACCCGTCACTTCTTTGCGGGAATAATCGCGGTACGGCACCTTTTCCGTATCGATATCAAACGATGCTTTAAAGTTATCGCCTTCATCAATTTCAATAAAGATATCCGCTGCATTTCGGTTAAGGGCTTCGGAAACCAGCCCATTTAGCAGCTTGACGTTTTTATCCTCAGACATGTCTGCTAAATCTTCTTCACTATCGACGCGCAACGACTCAATAATCGACTCGGTAGCCATACTTACTTCATATTCATAGCCGTTAGTTCGACACTCGCGCAACGCCACAAAATAACCTTGGGAGGGATAGCTGGTAGGCTCTACCAACACCACAGCTTTTTTAGCTGCCCGACTGCCTATTATTGCAATCGCTCTTGATAGACGCTTTTTAAGTGGAATTGTTTTGCCGTCTGATAGCAGCTCCCATTCGCCGCACAGAGCATCGAGATCCGACTTAATGGAAATGCTTCGCTCGCTGATATTTAGACTCCCCAGTGAAAGAGTGGTCGGATCAGTTGTCATTGTATTCATATCATCAACCTTGACAAAATTAACGGTAGCTATTCAGTAGGATCATATCTCTTTGCTTCCGAAGCTCACCGATACGCTTCACTGAAGTCAAATACATTCTCCCATGCTGAACGTCATCGATTTCAGCTGATGGCTTAATAACAGAAATCTCAGTAGTAGAAATCAATTCAATTCTTGCATCATTAGGAAGGTATTGACCTGTTTTGTACTCTCCCACAACACCCATGTAATAAACCTTGGCAACTCGCTCATTACCCTCGCGATACATACCCACGAAGTAGGGCTTTTCACCATTTTCTTTTAGACTATCCGCGAAATCAATAATGTTGTCAGCCCCCCCTGCTTCAGCAGAATCAGCCGGAGAGGACAAGCTCCCTCGCTCAGCCTCTTTCTCTACGCGAGCCTGCTGGATCAATTTCTTTACCGTGCCGGTGTAGCGCTCGGTCTCTCCATCAGCCGCACTATTAATATCTGCATCCTGTTCAGATACAGCCGACAGTGACACCAATAAAGCCACCATTCCCACAAATATATTTTTCATGCCTTAGGCCTCCGACCGACTCATGTAGTAACCACCAACAGTCCAGTTGGCGCTGACCTCACCCAGAGATCGTGAAAATTCAATTTTCAAGTTGTAACCAAAAAACACCGAGCCATCGAGCATGTTCATACTGCCGATAAGCACATCAACACCTTCGCCTCTCAACTCCCAGGGGCCATACATAAACAAAGGGTAATCCCACTCATAGTCAACAGCGATTTCGTGTGGTGGCGCGTTAACAATAGGGCTTTTCTTTGAGCGCTTAACACTGTAAGTTACACCATCAATACTCCCTATCGACTGGATAATTGAGATATGGTGGTAGTTAAAGTCATTCGCGCTAGGCAGATCGTTCAACTCTCTTCGGACATCACTCCCACCGGATTGCGATTGACGATATCCTTTAATCTTAATACTTTGCTTTACGACCGTGGACGATTTCAAATCCAAACTACCCAGTATCGCAACGCGAGATCGTAACGATTCAAACGTCCCCACACCTGAGTTCTTCCACTCAATAGTGCAGTAGCTCAAACCAGCCCCGCAATCCATAACCGAAAGATCCCAACCTCCCGCCTCCAGGGGCAGACCATCCAGTGTGCGACCCATGTTTACGATCCATCTATTCAGCGGCTTAGTCGAAGCAAGATCATTATACTTTTCAATAACAGACGCCACCTCAACCTTATTTTGCCGCTCCCATGACTCGCGCATTTCGTCTAATTCCTGCTGCTTGAATGGCATCGCCACAACTTCGGAAATAAAATCCCATCCTACAAAAACCGCAAATACAAGCGCACATAGGGGAGCGGAAAACATCACCGTTCTTTTGGCATTACCTCGGAGTCGCTTCAGTCGATAGGAATCATCTTCTGCGTCATGTTCCAGCAGTTGATCAATCCCAAGAGACTGAACACGGTCAAGACTTTTACCGGCTAAATCCCCACCCCAAAACTCAACCTCCCCTACCAACTCGAAACCAGGGAAGTCTCGTATAAGTTCTGCCGCCCTCTCCCTTAATGAGTCGTAATCGCCAACTACATCCATGCCGGATAGTGGCTGACCATCGACTACCGCAAGGAGCCACCACTGCCCAGAAGGAAGCTGGGCCGCCACCAGCGCGTTATTATATTTACTGCTGACAATCGCAGCTGCCGACTTAGCCTCCACATGCCTAATACTTTGTGCCGGAGCCCCAACCAACACACTCTTTCCTTCGCCGCCAACAAGTACCGCACTGAGCGCACCAGAATCGTATAACGACCGCTTGGTAGTTACAGCATCACTAGCGCCATTACAGTGCCACTCCAGCGAAAAAACATATCGCTGATCAATGATTTTTTCATAGAATGCTTGCTTGAATATCGTTCTTCGCGAGCCGCTGTAAGCATAATCATCATCAGAATTATCTCCAGACAAACTGGCAGAAAAATCTTTAACCTTTAGCTTCAGTTCTTGTATATACGACATGAGATCACTTCACTACAGCTGAGAGGATATAAAGAACATATTCAGTATCCTCGCCGCGAGTTCTCGCACAACCGCCAAGGCAATCAATTGCATCCGTACCAGTCATTCCTGAATCTGTAATCTCTGTTTTATTAATAGAGTATTTCAAAATAACCTTGCTTTGACCATTCTTCAGGTCAACCTGAGTCATAAGGTCTTCACCAATGGTTTGAGGTAACTTTGTTTCAAAATCGCCAATAGTGGTTGTTTCAAATTTAACCAGATCATTCTGCGAAAAGACTACATCAAAGGTGACTTTGTTCTTATTCCGAATGCGCGGATAGAGTGAAATCCCCACACCCAGAAATTCTTCACTAACCTCTGCCGACTGCTCCTGCCCCACATTCGGGGTGCTGGTACTGGATATCGTCTCGAAATATTTAACCTTTTCGCCTTTTTTCCACTGAAACATAGTGAAGTTCTTGATGGAGGATTCTTTCTCACGCACCACCGACACATCACCTTCAGTAGAAAGAGCGTCCAAGAACAGCTCTGTACTATTCCAGCGGCTGCTTGGATCTGTAATCGACAGACCCAGGGAAGACAAATTATCGAAGGCTCCGCGAGGTGAATTAAGACCCAGAAGCGCTCGGTCAACTTTGTCGTATATAGCACTGATACTGAACGTGAAGTTATCGGTTGAAGAGTGGTCAAAACGAATAACCGTTAGCTTTGTTTCGACCTCCAGCTCAAGATTACGATTGAGGAAATTAACATACTGCTCCACCTCTTCAACTACATCTGGACTATCAGTAACAACCACATGACCGGAGCGCCTATTAACATCAATCACACCGTAAGGTGAAATTAATGTTAATAGGGTTGATTCGTGAGATACCCAAAAATCAGAATCCAACTTAACCGTCAGCGTCTGGTTGGTTTCTGATGACCCGCCACCAGAATCACCCTCATCTGAACCACTCTTATTAGTGGATACCGCTTTAAACTCACGACTTATCGGACTAAATTCAACCGTCATATATTTCGTTTCATAGTAATAGAATATGACGCCTTTCTTTGCGTCATATTTCCACGAAATACCCAGAGTCTCGGATATATTGTCTAAAACCTCGGAAAATGTCGCTCCCTCAAGAGCAAACAAATAGTTACCCACTGGGACATAATTCAAACGACCAGTGTTATCAAGGTTGGCATCTTCACCACTCCCTTCATCATTCTCAACCGGCGACGAACCGATGTCAGATTTGAAATCCTGCCCTTTTTCAATCAACTCATTAGCTCGTTTAACCCTCACACCAAAACGCTTTGTTAGATACGAACAAATCTGAGCCATCGTCATAGAATCGCCTTCTACAAAATCAAATGTACGATTCGTCAGACGTTCTGGTATTTGCAAACTCACTACTTCAGCATCAGTCGAAACCCAAATTCCGTCATCCACATTGATGTAGTGCTTTTGCTCATTGAGTTCCATGCCATTTCGCTTCATGGAAGAACTAACTTCATTGATGGTCTTTTCTGTGCGCTCAATAGCTGAGCGATCAGTATCAAAAGTTGCACAGCTGGTAATAGCCAGCGCTATTACCAGCGTTAGTGTTTTTATTTTCATAATTCCTTATCGCCCCAAGTGCAGCTGCTGAACATAAACAACTTTGTTGCCATCTTTGACATCAAAATCCAAATACATAGGTTTTGGCTTCGCCGTTGCATACGCTTTTTTAATTTGGCGCAGACACTCTTTAAAATCACAACGTAATGCAGCCGTCGATCTAATAGGAATACGCAGCTCGTCACCTTCAGCATTGCGCACATCCCAGATAAGGTTGCGGTACCCCGCCTGACCGACCCAGCGCTCAAGTACCTTCTTCAGATTTTCACCGCTCTTCATGTGAAAAACATTGGCATCATCCAAGCTCTCATCTACAGACCCATCTACAGCGCGAGAAGTCGTGTGGTTAATTTTCTTTCCAGTGAATCCAGCAACAAATTTCTCTTGCCCCTTGATCTCGGGCTCAATGTAGTTGTTAACCGTGGACGACCAACACCCTTCGTCCTCAAAGCAGTATTCATCTTCATCAATACCGGAGTGAGACAGTGCGGAAAACGTCAGGATAGCGCCAAAGATGGCGGCTGAGGATATAGCTTGAATCATCGTACTTCCCTTATACTTTAGTATGTCCAATATGCGTTCAAATCGGACGTATAGTAACCTAAGCTGGCGCGTATTTCACTACTTGTCAGCAACTATCTTAACTTGCCTGCAAATCCCATAAAGCCTGCTGATACAAGGCCTGCGGCCCCTCTACGTGGTAGCCCTGAAGCAATCCTATACCTATATTTCGGACTGAATTCAATTGAACCTGAGTCTCAACGCCCACAGCGATTGGCACAGCACCGCTATCCCTGACTCGTTGCACCAACCTTGCGCACAAAACCGGATCTTCATCTATCTGTTTCTGCTGGATTTTCACATAGCCAAAATCAATGACATCCAGCAGAGATAGCGTGTTTTGACTGAGGTTCCCAAGGATAAATTTGGCACCTTTATCCTTCAGGCGATTGATCGAATACTGCAACTGCCAGCGTAGATATGAGAACTTCATATCCATAATATCCAGGTAAAAACGGCCACCGAGATCAACGCCACCAATCAAACTCTCGACGTACTCTTCAAACTCTCTATGCTCCAAGCTAAACCTAGACACATTGGCGGAATAAATCTGATTAGATGCACTACCAGACTCCACAATCGAGTCTATCGCCTTGCGAACACCTTGGGCATCAAGCCACTGGATCTGACCGCTCGACGTAAACCTCTGGACAATATCATTTGCCCCAGAAAACTGTTCGCCGTTCAACTCCTCACGCACAAGTAACTCATATCCCAAAATATCACCGCAATCAGTGTCATGCATTGGTTCCTGCACATGAGTGTAACCACTTAAAAAGCTATCCATGCTTCAATCCCTACGCAGCTTGATTCTGATTAACCCACTGAAAGAGCTTGCAGCCATATATGCTGCAATGGAAAAATTCACGACCTTTATTGGTTCCCTTTTTATCGAAGGTCTTTGTACCAACTACGCCTTTCTTACAGCATGGGCAGTCATCATCAACCTTCACACCCTGATAAACAGCGCGCTTTACTTTTGCCTTTGTGCCCTTCGGCTGGCGAGTGCTAGTACACTCTGGAAAACTACTGCAACCCTCAAACTTACCACCAATACGGGGCATGTAGTGACCATCACAGCCCTCTACTTCGCACTTGTCACGACCTTTGGCGGCATGGTTAACCAGCTTCAGGGTGCTTAATACAGCCATCTCGCTGCCCAGCTCTGCATCGATCTCAGAAACGACTTTAAGGTAGGTATCATCACCGGACAAAATATTGTCAAGGCGCTGTTCAACATCGCGAGTGTATTCAAACTCAAAGAAACTGAACTTACCACTCAGGCTCGCCACAAGAGTTTCACCTCGGGGAGTAATATCGAGCGCCAGTTTTTTTGATACCGATATATAATTGTGACGGATAGAAATTGTTTCGATGATTGAAGCAATTGTTGCAGGACGCCCTATACCGAGGCTCGCCATTTTTTTCAGGAAGGTGGCTTGATTGTACAACGATGGCGGCTTTGTTTTCTTTTTGCCAATCTCACCACCAACAGGAGTAATGGCTACGCAGCCATTCAGCTCTTCACTGAAATCCGGCAGCTGTGCTTTTGATCCAGATTTATCAGCGCCGTCATCAGCGGGCTTGTAGACTTTTCTCCAGCCAGCCGATTTAACAACCGTGCCCGATGCCACATATTTGAATTCTTCGTTCGCCGCCGCAAAGGTAATAACCGTCTTTTCATCTTTACCGGCCACCATCTGACATGCCAATGTTCTGTTCCAAATCAAAGAATAAAGCTTCTGATGATCTGCTGTAAAACGACTATTCAAACCCAATATATCCTTCACGTTCATATCGGGTGGATAAATGCCCTCATGCGCTTCCTGCGCATCCTCAGCCGCTGCATACACGTTCGGCTTGGCTGGCACATCAAAACCATTATCGACCGCATAACCGCGAATCATATCCAAGGCGACTGGGCCAAGAGCTGGCGCATCAGTACGGATATAAGTAATCAAACCCTCTTGGTACAACTCCTGCGCTATTGATGTCACTTTCTTGATACCAAGCATCAATTTAGACGTAGCCTCTTGCATCAAATCAGTCGTAATAAACGGCTTGGGGGCTTTAACTATTACAGGATTAATTTTGATGTCAGACACATTGACGCAAGTAACATTTGCTGCACGATTTGCCACAGCGATATCATTGAACTCAGTAGCTTTTGAGGCAAAACTAGATATATCGAGCTTTGCCTTACAGAACACTTCGCCCTTCTTCAGTTGCAGCTCTACTGATAAATAATCGACCGGCACATGATTGTCTATTTCATCTCGACGCTGCTTCACCAGACGAACTGACGGGCTCTGCACACGCCCACCAGGATAAGACTCGCCCAACATTTTGCGCAGTAGTGGTGAAACGCAATAACCGATACGGCGATCAAGTACCCGCCGAGCCTCTTGAGCCCGAACCATCGCCATATCTATCTGGCGCGGTTTTGCTAACGCATCAAGAATTGCCTGCTTGTTTGTCGAGTTAAACGTGATTCGATCATAATTCTTCAGCTTCAATACCTGCTGGATGTGCCAAGCAATTGCCTCGCCCTCGCGGTCAAGGTCAGTTGCGATAACCACTTTGTCACATACCTTCGCAGCATCCTTCAACGCCCGAATGATTTTGCTCTTGCCCTGTTGAGTGACATATTTGGGCGAATAATTCGGCGCTTCAACGCCCATCTCGTTGTGTGGTAAATCACGAATATGCCCAGCCGTACCAATCACAAGGTAATCAGACCCCAGGCTTTTGGCGAATTTCTTAGCTTTAGCAGGACTTTCAACTATCAGCAGCGTTTTCATGCGGCAATTCCTTTTTATTTGTGAAGAGACTATCACGCCCCTTCTATATGTGTGCTTCATACCCAATAGATGCCGTTGGGTATAACCCTTTCAATTTTTTACCCTTTGAACCCTTTGGTACTTCCTTCATATATTCTTTTAATGGATAGGGCCTTTTCCATTAACCTTTCCGTTCCATTATCCTTTCCGCTCCCTTCCCCTTCATTCCCTTCATTCCCTTTATTCCCTTTATACCCTTTATACCCTTAAGCGCAGCGTCCCCTTTCGGGCCTTGGTTTTAACCCTTTCGGGATTTTTCACTAACCCTTTCTCGCCGCACTTCCGTGATCAAGATAAATGCCGCAACCGACATTCACTTTCATCCATAATCGACTGAGGGAAGCAGTGGCCCCCTATTCGGGGGCCGGTTGAAAATTGCACCAATAAACATCAGGGCATCAATGTAGAAATCCGCAATTACTGTCAGTTCATACAACAGATAATTGCAGCAAAATTGAAAGTGGCTCCGGCAATGCCGATACACGCGATCTTTCAACCGCCGAACCTATGTGTATTTCTAAGCGATAAATCCGCTTACTGAATCAACCGCTTTAGCAGTTAATTCAGTAAGCGACCTAATGGCCGCAAACAACATTTAATAATCATCTTCCAATGGCTTATCCAAAATCAAAATGCAGGTTTCAATCTCTGTACCAGACGCTCGAAACGAACCTTTTGGAACAGACTCCACACTATGAAAACAGTAGCCAAGCGCATCTCTAAATTTCTTGAGCATTGGATCACTGTCAGACCGCCACTTGGCAGACATCACGCAGATCACTCGACCGCCAGGGGCGAGTAGTTCGTACATTCTTTTAAAGTGGATAACATCTTGGTTTTTACTGAAAGGAGGATTTGCAAGAATCAAATGGTATCCGCGATCAGGCTTCACCATCTCCATAAAATCAGTGCCAACAACTCGATATCCTTTATTAGCCAATCCAGCCATAAAGGGAACATGCTTTTCACACACATCCACACTGAAGGAGTAATTTTTACCGCCATACTCTTTCATAAGATAATCACAAATAGCACCCTCGCCAGCACTTGGCTCAAGTATTCGCATATCTGCACTTACATCAAAATACTCATTCATCTTCTCAATAACCGATAACGGCGTTGGAAAATAATTGGTTTTCTTTTTAAAACTCCGATCAAGATTTATTGACTCGCCAGTACATGCCCGAGTGAACAAATCAATAGGATTATCATTAAATGCAAACGACTGCGATTTAGTGACCCATTTACCACCAATGCCCTCAATAATTCTTTTGAGCTTTGGAAATACCGACTGATCAACTTGATAAGTAGGAAGGTACAAATCACACCCTTCGATGCGGCAGTCTTTCAATGCTGAAAGCTCTTTAGACATAATCATTGCTCCAATCAAAAAAAGTTGGGGCAATATCCCTACTGGGAATTGCCCCAGCTGGGTAAAATACAGTCTCAGCATAATTGCTGTTGTAGCAGATCTTTCGATCATAGACTTAAGCTACTAAAAGTTGCCCCAGGGGGCGTAAGGTGCTGAATAATTCAGCGTCCAAATTCTATTTTTAAACGCCCTCAACGAGGACTCTTAAAAATAGACCCCCCAAGGGGGGTTAAGCAGGACAGGGTTAACTCTCTTTTTGGAACAGCCTATTGCAAAGCTGTTTCAAAAAGAGGCCCCCCTAGGGGGCACTCTTTATACCTAAACCCAAGTTAGGCTTTCACCTCCAAGATCTGAAGCATAATCAGATATCCTGGTTAAATAGGCCATGCTATGAAGGTAGGTGTGAGCTGGTGCAGCCTCACGCTTATAGATCATGTCAACAAAATCTTCGGAATGCACCGGAACAACGAAACAAGCGCAAAAGTTATATATGCGCTGCCCATCCCCCAGGACAATCTTCTGCGATATTGACTTGCGATTATCACGCTCGTCTTTATCACGATTTACCTTGATCAAATAACACTCCACAAAACGCTTGAGGTAGTGCCTAATTATCGAATGAGTATGATCATTAAGAGACATATCATCCTCGCAGCCCATCCCATAAGTGCGGTGATAGACTGCAATGAGCTTGTTCAATCGGATAACATTCTTCTTAAACAACCAATCTCGAAGATCACTCTCAACACGACTGTCACCGCGAGGGTATTCAGTCACTTCGAGATATTTCTCAAACGGAATGCAGTGAGATGGCTCGCCATCCTGAGTACACTCATAAAGCTCAAAACTGCTGCCAATCGAAGATTGGTAGCAGAGAAGTCCCTTGATATCATCATTGTAATAAACTCGACAAAGACCGTTATCAGCAAACTTCACTTTCATATTTAATACAGACATGGCATAGACCTCAAATTTATCGGCCAGCCTCCTGACGGAAAGCATGACCGACAGGTTTAATTAAAAATAACTCCAGTCTTATGACTGTTGCACCAAAGCCAAAGCTTTTGAGTTTATGATGCAAAAAATATTTATCAAAACGGAACTCTTACATCGCAAGGATTGTTGACATCAAGAGAAGTATAAAACTCCTCATAATCAGCATCATCAATAAAAGGAAGTGAGCCATCAAAAAGACTCTCTTCCTGCTTGCCGATATACTCAGGGGATTCGACTAAATCTATAGCCTTATCTGACAAATATTCTTCATATCCAACCTTAGAACCAAGCGTAAAATCACCAATTAATGGTGAATAAAACTCCTGATTCAAAAAGTTCGGAGGACTCAGTTCACGACCAAGCCTTTGAGATGCCTCAAGAGCGTAATAAAAAACAACAGAGTTGATTTCCTCGTTAGGGCCACCATCACCATCACCCCAAGTCCAATCGTTAATACCCAAAAAAACATAATGAGCATTAAGAATTGCACGAGAAATTAACATAAGAAGATCAAGATCAAATTTAGTCATAACAATTCACCAAAGTTTTATTGAAAGTAACTCCCAATCTTTCGATTGTTGCACCAAAGCCAAGGCTTCTGAGTTTTGGGTACAAAGGTGATTCCGAAGAATCAAAGGTTGTCGATAAATCGACGGTTGAAATCTCTTTTTAAAAACGCCTCTCGCCAAGCGGTTTTAAAAAGAGGCCCCAGTGGGGCCCAAGCTACGCTTCTAACGTAATATTGAAATTGGAACAGATCGAATAATTGATAGTTGCCACAAACACCTGATTATTGATATCAGAAGTGCCCGACAGAACTAAATAGATTTGATGGTACAAATGCCCTACGGGTAAATGTACCTGATAGGTTAGAGAAGGGAGATCAGTGTTGCCACAACCTCAAATAGAATGTTTATTGCTACAAAAATTAAGAGGTAGTGAATTGACCAACCGTATTACCGTTGATATCCCGCACTGAAAACTCGCCATCCAAACCGTTGCTTTCAAGCTTATCCGCCAGATCCCGAAGGATTCTAGCAACCTCAAACTCAACAGGGCCATCTTCAAATGCTGCATTACCTAACTCAATACTCAACTGGACTTTATCAGCCATGATTATTTCCTTAAAATTAAAATGATAGTTGCCACAATTTCACGATCTTAGCCGCGAAAAAGAGAACTGGATTGACTTGATGAGACAAGAGATATGCCGAATAAGGCATAAAATAGATACAAAACGACGGAGCCTATTGGCTTGCACCCTAACCGCCTGGGGCACATAAAAAGGTATAGAAGTTACACCCGTAATACTAATACCTGTTATTCCGACTGTCAAACCACTATTTTAGTGAAATATTAACAACACCTCTTGCAAATGATCACAAGCAGGTCTAGTCTGTGATCACGGACTTAGAAAACAACTCAGGAGAAGAACATGAACAACGGAAACAACAACATTATAGGCACCCTCTTCTGGGCACTGGTTTCTATCATCCTGACTCCTGCCGCCCATGCCAACAGCAACAAGGCCGTGGACGCCACTCCGATCAGCGGTTTCGGCCCTGCACACGAAACTGGTTTTGATGGAGAGCCTGTACTTGCTGGCGACTACCGCAGCATGACCCCAGCCAAAGGCAGCAGCGCCAACATCTGGAGCTAACAACACCCAACCCCACAACCCAAAAAGCCGGATGACCCCAACAGGTCATCCGGCTTTTTATTGTCTCACTACCACGCCAGCCGAGCCAAAGGATCGCTCGCGACAAACAAGGGTAAATGCCCATGCAAGATGGGCGTTCACCCGCGAGCTACCAAGAGTCCCCTCCTTTCGGTGAACCGCTGGGATACTTCGAGCCTTCCGTTGATTTGGCTGCGCCATAACTATCAACAGATCCAGAATTGCCGCCCGCCGCTCCCCCGCTCTTCGCAGCAATGGCTTTCGATGCTGCACCTTTCGCTTTATCAACACCCTTATTGACCCCGCTCTCAATGGCTCCCCCCAATTGACCGTCTTTGGCAGCATCGGCACCAACCTTGTCGAGCGCTTGACCCGATCCTTGAGTTACCTGCCCCAGCTGCCCAATCTTCATTCCTGCCCATGTCATCATCAAAATAAACAAGGTGGGCACAACGCCATAAAATGTCGTGGTGATCACATCGAGCAGCAGCCGGTGCGGGCCGGTAAAATGACCCTTCACATAATCCCAAACACCTGATGTTCCACCATATAACAAATACGCCAGCGACTGATCCACCCAATACCCCAGATTCCAAAACAATGTGAGCATCTGCACGGTAAAAATAGCCAGTATCAACTGCATCAATCTCGGAACATTGTGATAGCCCGCCACCATAAAAAACAGAGGAATGAACCAGATCAGCGCCATCAATATCAAGGCCTTAATGATCGGCAAGCCCTGATGACCCATGTACGCCATAAAGCTAACTTGCACCGACATATCTTTGAGCTTCCCGCTGGTGTCCCAGGCCTTTATGACATTGCCACCCATCTCTAGGATTGGGGAATCAGTAAACATATTCGAGTTGTAGGCCGCATCAGTCGTTTCAAGGCCGGTGCGACTCTCGCCGTTTGACTCAATAATCTCACGAACCAACATATCTTCTTTCCAGGCCACCGACTGAGCGCCAAACACCTCACCGAGAGCCAAATCGCCCTTGTCCCACCAGGATAACGAGTCATCGCCTGATTTATCATTTCTTGCATACTCGATAATGTCAGACCTAATACCGCTAATATCCTTTTCTACACTGCCCTTCCAAAGCTCATCACAGTAAACAACCTGCTTTCCTCTTAATACTGAAAAACCTGTTCCGATAGGGCAGGAGCTGGTTGAAGTAGGAGTGCAGTCCTTATAAAGGCCTTTAACATTCAACAATATTCGAGACCCCATCCAAGAAATATCGGAAGCCTCATAATTAAGGGCTGAATGATTGTCGTCTTGCGCGCTAACCGGAAGCATCCAAGTGCTTTCATTCTGTCGAATTAATTCTTTCAGAGACTGCCGGTTTTTTCTAAATTTTGCAGCAGCTGGAATATGGCACACATTTGAAAACTCCATGACCCTATTGTTTAATACCTCGTCCCCAAGGTACGCAGTCCTCAGGTGCATTGCGGCACCACGAAGATCAGCGGGGTGTGGTAGCTCGCCTTGTATATATTGGTTAAAGCCGTTGCCGATACTCATCACAAACAACCACCCGATTGGTACATTAACCCCCGTTAATACTTTATCTTTTAGCTTTGGATGCCCCAACTTATTAGCATCACCCTGAATTATTGTTGAAGATTGATTGGAAAATGTAGGCGGTGATACATACCTGACTGACTCAACCTTCAATTGTTTTGACGGTACCAGGAACAAGGTAAGGACAATCATCGTAACGATCAAATCCCACTTCATGCGTTTAAAAGAAGTGATCGCCGCAGGCTTAACATCCTGAGAAACGTAAGGATCGTGCATATTTTGATACAGCATCACCAAAAATGGTATGAACACCAAGCCGGTCTCCGACATAGCCTTCCACATAATTTCAAAAACAATCCAACCAAACAAGGTGGTGTAGATTTCAACATTGGACGCAACGTAAAACATTTACACCACCAATTTAAAATGAATTAACCAGAGCGCCAAACACCCCAGAAATCAAAAATATATCAACGAA
This sequence comes from uncultured Spongiibacteraceae bacterium, assembly GCA_964401565.1. Classification (GTDB taxonomy): domain Bacteria; phylum Pseudomonadota; class Gammaproteobacteria; order Pseudomonadales; family Dasaniaceae; genus Oceanicoccus. The sequence goes on along the minus strand of CAYNZI010000001.1, from coordinate 23,029 downwards.
TAGAATTGATCCAATAGCCACAATTTTTATAGAACGCCACCGAGCCGGAACCAACCCTAACAGATCCCCAACCCAATCCCAGAACAACGCCAACAACAGAATCAAAGTGAAACGGAAGAACATCCAGAACAGCTTTGTGTTTTGAAAGAAATCATCAATACCTGACACAAACCCAGTGCCGTATAAAGTAATCAATAGCAGGCCAATCATGGCGAATACAAATATAACACCAAAGATCTTGACGACTATTTTTGATATTCTGGAGGCATTATTTATTCGAGAATTGTCTTTGGTTAATATTTCTTGTGACTCTGACATTAAATCAGCCTCCATTCAGCGGCATTGACGGGCGACGATTCGTTCTGTCATTTTGAGATGGCAAAGGGGAGTTAGCAATTTCTCGCTTTCTGCGCAAAATTAGAGTTTTCGCTACCGTACTCACCAAATTCTTACGCGCATTCATCTCGCGCTCAAGCCACACAACTTCGTCATAAAGCATATCAACACTACGGCTAACTTCTTTGTGCGCTGGGCTTTTTTTAACGGTTGTTTCTTTTGAACCGGCGCGAAGAAGACGCAAAGCAACATAAGCCTGATCAATAACCTTCGCCACTGCTATATCGCTCGAAAGGCGATTAATCGTAATGCTGCGACCAGAAGAGCCCAAGGCCTTAACGGACTCCAACAACTCCGGCGTAATTTGAACCGCTGGACTCTGGATGCGAGCAATAGCAGACTCGTCTCCCTGCACAGCCTTGTGAAAATCTGTCCAGACAGCATCGCGCTCTTTCTCTACACGGTAATGAATACCTTTCGCAGGTGTCTCCGTAGGCCTCGGGCCATCTTCAGTACCAGACAATTCTGTTTCACCGACCAAATCTACAACAAACTGCTCGGCATCTTCTACAGTAGGAAAAACATTTTTTATTCGCGAGGATGAACTGGGGGCTCCGGTTGCCGACAATGACCGTCCGGTTAGTTGATTGTATCCAAAGCGAGTAGCATCAGTATTGATCTTGATCGACGGATCACCAGGGCCACCAGCCTTATCATCTCCCCACGGAAAACTGACATCCGCGCTGCCTTGTTTTACTCCATCCTCCGCAGCCAAAACATCACCATCATTAGCTTCGACCTCTTCCCCCCATTTCACGCCTTTACCGTAAGTCGCCCACTCCCCATAAGGGTCATCGCCAGCAGACAAATCAGATTCGATATCCTGACAAGATTTAATGGCAATATTAATATATTCCTCTAATTCAAATTTGTAATTTTTGAACAGATTGGCAGCATCTGGATTCCAGCGCTGAAAGAAGTACATTGGTAAACCCATCAATGCGCCGGTAGCGGCCATTTCGATATCATCGCCCAGGTCTTCGAGTCCGTTAAAGGCACTGGCCAATGATGCCTTCGGATCAAATTTTCCGCACGAATACCCAAGCCCCACCTCACCGCTCAAGCCAAGATCCAAAAAATCGACATCGTTATTGAGGGCCAGCGGCACAGGACTTGCGCCACCGATAGAATAATAGAGATCTGAATGTTCATTAACATCTATAATTTCGTCAACAGCCGAGAAAGACGACGGACTGGTAGCGACCAAAAACGCAAAACCACCTAGCACTAATACTTTTTTTAACTTCATTATTAAATCGCCTTAGTTACTTGAACCGCCCTAAAAGCCACTACCAACACCGCCGCCCGAATCGTCACCACCACTACCGCCACCGCTATCACCAGAACTGTCGCTACCGTCCTCGCCAGAGCAAGAGCCCGACGACACATAACCAATCAAAGCCCCAGAATTGGGAACACAGCACTCGTAAATGTGCCAATAATTCCAAGCATTAAAGCCCTTGGTGCTACTAACATCACCGCTCCACTCGCGGGAATTATCATCACCCATAACCTCACACTCAGTAGATGGGTTTGGTGAAATACGCTGCCAAGGATTTTCTTTGGGGTAACGGAATGCAGCGACAGAACTATCAATCTCTTCTTCTTCCGCAATTTCAATGTGCAAGTGTGGTGACAAGTAGCCCTCACTGGCTATATCGACACCTCGCACGGCTGCTACTCCAGCGGCGTGAGCATCATCTCTCTGATTGATGAATCCGTAACGCGGGTAAAGAGGCGACCATGTATGTTTGGGCCAATCGCCAATTTCATAAAGACCAGGGACATAGATCCAAGGATAAAACCTTTCAGGTATTCCGCTTCTCCAAGCCTGAGAATCCGTCTCTGAAGAATAATAAGGCATGAACATCGTCGTCCCTGACGGACAAAAATAATCAACTTGAGAAAGTATTGTTGGCAATGGATTGCCGTGAACACCAACCTCTTTAAACTTTAAATTCGTGTCTAATCGCTTGACCATCGGTGAGAAACTTTCAGCATCGAGCCCGCCCGCCACCTCAATCGGAATGGAGGACTCAGACGAACCATCACTATTAAGAATTGGTGCATCTTCCCAGGTAGGCTCACCGGCAACATTGTAAACACTCACAACCAGACTGGCGTAGCCGTGACGAACCCTCAAATTGGTTTCCACTTCACAACCAAACGGGGTGCATATCAACCAGAAGCAAACACCAGTAACACACCATTTAGTGCATGGCTCGGTAAAGGAATTCTGAACAACTTCGGACGTATCAACACGATCTTCACTTTCAGATCCTGCATCAGATTCACTCGACTCAGAACTGCCACCTTCAGACCCTCCACCAAAACCACCAAATTGCGCATAGCAATCAGCTTGAAAGGCGAGAAGAATTACAATGAGTAAAATCCGTTTCACAAGAATAAACCCTATTTAGTTTGGCCGTAAATTCTCAGTGCTTCCCACAAATCGGTAACACCGTAGATCACATCAGTTTTATTGAAAACAATGGCTGGTAATCTGTTCACACCCATCTCAACAGCCTTGAGTTGCCCCTGATAGGAATCTATAGCCCTATCGCCAAGACTCTGCTTCATAGACTCGACTCGCGCCTTGGCTATCTCCATAGCCTTCTCGCGGTCAGCTGGGAGCCCTGCCGACAACTGACGCTCAAAAACTAGCGCCCCATCCACCAAGTAAGAAGTAACGCGCCAGCCGTCTTTTTTAGCGATATCTACATTGGCGATATTGATATTGGAAAGAGTAAATATTTCAATCTTCCTAGAGGCCTGCACGAAAGAGGAAAACAAAAGACACAGAAGCGCAAAGGCCTTCATCACATAAACCCCTTTCGGTGTTGTTCGCGAGCTTGAAAGATGTCATTTTTAATGTGGTCAATGGCTGTAAGCTCATCGATATCTAGGTCGTCCATGAGTTTTTTCCGCGCTTCTTTTTCATCACCTTCGGTACCGGCCAAGGCCAACGACCGAGCAGGAGGGACATTGCGAAATAGTGTTGTCAGGACTTCTGAAATCACAACACCCTCAACATACTTCTGGGGAACTTTGGTCGCTTCGCGCAATAGTGAAATCTGATCTTCAGTCAAATTTCTAAAGCGAGCAATCTCAGCAATTTCGGCGTCATCGGGATTTAAACAAATCCAAAACTCAGCCATCGAAAGCATTTTTGAAGCTTGGTCAGGAAAATCTTTCATGTTTTGAGTGGCAAGCCAAAGCCATGTTTTTAACTTACGCCACATCTTACCGATCATCGCAATGTAAGGGCCTAGCAGAGGATTAATTGTAACAACGTGCGCTTCATCGATAATAACAATGATAGGCCTACCGTCATGCTGCGAAGCTTCGGCAATATCGTTAATACGGTTCAATAAGCCGGTCATCAACACCGCGAGCTTATCCTCCGAACCTTTACGCGCAAAACGATCAAGATCAACAATCGTTACATCAGCAAGTTCCCACGGCTTGCCAGGGCGATTAAAGAATTTAGCCTCCAGTCCCTGATTGAACAAATTCAACGACTCGTACATTTTCTCAGCGCGGAGCCTGCGCTGATCGTGCAAACCTTGATCCTTACTAATATGCAGCAGCGCTTCAGAAATATCCGTAGGCAGAACTTGATTGTGTGTGCGTACTTTATCGGCAAATGCTTTTTTAACATTATAAGAGGCAAGAAAAATCGCGGTACGAACCATGTTCCGGTCGGCCCGCTCATAGTTCTTCATTTCCTCATCTTCGCCACCAGTGATCATAAGCATGGCGGCAAGCTCCATCTCACCAATCAGGTCACGCTCATCATCATCGCCGTCATCATCTTCATTGGGCGCATCCGCCACACCGTAATCTTTTATATCGGACTCACCGTAGATGGATGCGATAGCGCGCTCAAGCTCTCTAACACTAGAATAATCATCAAGCTTAATATCTACGCCATCGAGCAACTTCACCGCATCAGCAAATGGCGACAACCCCGAAGACTCATCACCAACAGAAATACGGACATGGTTGACCGATACATCTTTCGATTTGAGGTGGTCGCCAAGAAGACCGAAGGAATTACCCGACTCGACAATAAAAACGCGAGGCCTAAACATCGCCATCCACATTTCGACATGGTAGCAAATTGCTGCCGACTTACCGGAACCAGTCGGCCCCAGAATTAATCCGTGTGCAGCGCGGCGGCGATCTTTTTTATTAAATGGATCAAACGTCAGAGGTTCAGCGCTACGATTAAAATACACAAAGCCAGGGTTTCCGGTGCCGCGACCGCGCCCCCAAATAGGCATCAAATTAACGATATGATGCGTGTAGGTCAGATTGGAACTGTAATCTTTTTGAACGCGCCCAGGCTCGTAAGCCATTGGCATCTGAGTGACGAAGTTGTTTTGTGATAGCAGATCATCGTCGGCATCAATGGGGTTAAGTTTTAATGTCCTTAGCGTCTGGACTACATCATCAACATTCACCATAAGCTGATCTAAAGATGCAGCGCGAACATAAACACCCATATTCAGTTTGTAACCACGATGCCCATGATTCAATAAATGGTTCGCTGAAATTGATTGGGACTTGGCCTGCTTGGCCTGTTCATCTTCACCAGTCTTGCCATCAGCCAGCTGAACAGTTTTCTTCCTCAGTTCGAGCTGGTTATTAATCGTAATCGTCATGCTTATCATAGTATCGTCAGGCATGAGATCGAATAATGCTGGCTTTTCATTATCAAGCGGAAGGGTCAAATGACCCGCCTTCGGATTTAGCGGCAGAGGGCCAAGGGTAATGTATTTATAAAAGTGCCTCTGAAATTCATAGACGCCATGCTCTTCATCGACAGATTTTGGCGACGACATGAAACACGAAGTAGCCAAGTCAAAACCCAAAGGAAGATCGCCATCTTTTTCCTCTTGCAACGGGTACGGGTTAGATCGAACAAGACTCTCCTGCCCGCCAGCCTCTTTTGTACTTTGGGGATTAAAGAATGGCAACATCCAATCATAAAGATCGGCGCTATCCGTGCGCTTAAATTCCATTTTAGCAAACTTCATTTGCTGCTCGAACGCCTTAGTGACTGACTTTAATTCATCTTCAGGCCGCTTCATTCCGCGTTTTGGAAAATCGCTTTTTTTCGAGCGACGATACAGAAACATACGGGAGCTGTTGCACTTTCCTCGCCAGTTAGAGCCTTTATCGTCAAATATTCCACCAGGGGCAGAGACCTGATCAATATGCTCCATCATATCGACAAGAAAATCTTCTGACACTTTAGTGCCTTTAGCCCGATCATGGACACCATTACGAATAGAGTCCTTAAGCACTGTAAGCGGCGCACCTTGAATATAGGTTTGCAACACCCACGGAGACTCAGAATTGTCGGGAATCGAGTGAAGGGCATTCAGCATACCGACCCTTCGGTTCAACATGAAATCACCCGAGCGGCCATCCGCATCGAACGGCGTCAATTGGTAGCCAGCAGCCACCGAAATCCCGTCTTCAAATTTATAGCAAGAATCCGTGTGCGAATATTCAACCCAAGGCAAATGGCCAACAAAAGAAGGCATGGACTGATAGAGTTTGTCGCGATCTGTATCAGTAATAGCAGGCTTTAACACCGTGTCATCGCCAACAATTTTCGAGAATCCTTTCTTTAGTGAATTGGCGATGACGCTCATTAATATTCTCCAGGTAATGCGTAATGAACGCGACTGAACATTTTAAATTTCGTGGTGTAACCGATTACTGGCACACCGCCAGAGGTTACATGTTTATTCACATACAAATAGAGCGTAGGGTTTGGAAATTCAGGAAATTCATCATTTAAAGCTAAGTGAACTTCTGGTAATGAATCCACGTTAGGCGCAGACATGTATCTGCGATCAACTTTCTTTCCGCTCGGCGGCTTGCCTGAATTACCATTTAATCCTGATGTGTATATTTCTTCCATCGACGGGCCATTAGAAGGAATCAAATCCTCTTTGTTGCTGGCGCAAGCCGACAACACAACCAGAACAGCTACAGTAAATATTAACTTAATCAAGGCTTGCACTCTCCATAATTGGCTGACTTCCCGCAAACACCTTGCGGCTATCCTTCCCACCGTAATTGATATTAATCTGCTCTCTAATATCCAGCGTCACATTAGCGCCTGATTGAGCATACACAAGATCAAAAACACCCTCCGTCATATAGCGTACATAGTCCGCCGTAGACTTGCCTAAACCAGCTGCAAAGTTACCTGCAAGGTACGCGCTCTGATCAGTAACAAACTCATCCTTGTTACCACCAGAATATTTCTGCTGCTCAACCTGAGAGTCCGCGTAAGCCTCACCAGCGATCGTCAGTGTGTCGGCAAACAACTGAGAAATCATTGCCTTATCTAAGTTGTTTATGCGCGTCCCTTGAATGCACGGAAACCCACGCGGGTCTACCAGCTCAGCCAAAGGCTCGGACGATTTTGCAGTTTTAGTTGCAATCATTCCGTCATCAAAAACAAAAGTCACACTTGTTATATTTCCACGAACGCAATTAAGCGAGGGGTCGCCATAGGCAGTTCCGACCCAGACGGCTTTTTCAATCTGGGGTAAAGTCGCGTCATTAGCACCGAACATTTTCCCACTAGAAATTACGGTAAAGTTAAAGGGATCAGAGACCTTGCCCCCTTTACCAATTTTTCCAACAAGTGCTGTCCAGGCCGTAGCATCAACTCCCTTCATGCCGATATGTAGCGTCATATAAGGAACACCCTCATCACCCTTGCCTGAGGTATTTTTCTGTACAAACTTACCGCCCTCTGTGTTTTGAGCGGTCTCTATAAACTGATTCGCTCCTGATTTAGCTTGACCGCCCGCATCATAAAGAAGAGATCCGGTATAATCTGCCGCATCTGAAACACTCGCCATAAGACTGAAGCTTTCACCCATTGGCTTAATGACAACAAACCCATCATCATCTTTAATCACTACGCCCTTTTTGTTGGTCGGAAGAACCATCGAATCGGAACTAAAATCATTTTGTCTTCTTTTACTACCGCCAACGGCATATTGGTTATAGGCAGAATCAAGTGCTTGGCCACTCATCGCTTCATCGATAAACTTCATCACTTCACTCTTAGAGAGTCCATCGGACTTTCCCGAAGAGTCCTCGCTATCTTTTCTTAGATCTTTAATCTGTTGAAGTAAATCGCCAGTCTCATCCTTTAGCTCACCGATAATGTCTTGAGCCCTAGTATCACGATCAGAAAGCTCTTTCTCCATGTCAGCCCTGAATCGAGTCTGCTGAGCCGTAAGCGCTCGCACCTCCTCAGCCACGGAATCATCTTCAGCGCCACCGCTACGCCCGCCAGAGGTTTTATTGCTGGCGGAGGTTGAGGTACCGTCATCCGAGCTGAGCATGATTACACCGCCCGCGCCTACAAGCAAAACCACAATAATAATCATTACTAATGGATTTGATCCCTTGCTAGACATAGCTACACCCCACCACTTTCTTTCCAAGAAACATAATCATAAATTGAATCTAAAAATGGTCGCTTTGTAATTAAATAGAGCAAGGTGGTGTCATCTTTAGCACCAGTCTTACCCAGCTGAAAAGCGTTAGAACTGACGGCTAAATAGTTAGCTCTGATATCAATCAGACCGTACTCTTTGCTATACCGAGAATCGAAATTCAGATATTGCGAAAACTGGCTGTCATTCTTAACTTCAACAACCGTGAGGATATACCCACGATAACGCCAAGCCGAAATTGTAGATGAAGTAAAAGCACCGCCAGTAATAAGAGCTGATACCACGCCGCTCTTTAATGGAATTCTTGACACTCCAGATAACGACTCTTGCAATCGCGCAGGCGCAAAATACCGCTGGGATACATAGCGAGTCAGGGCGACATACGGATCACCAACAGGCTTTTTAACAGACAACCCAGATTTAATATTTTCTCCAGACGGAAGGGCCGCGCTGTGCTTTGTCGAAAGTACCTCTATTGGAGCGGAGGACGATCCATCAGCTATAGAGGTCACATCAAAAAGAAATATTTCTTTTGTGACAGTATCCGTTACCTTAATTCTAAGCGGCGTATCCAAGCTTTTAAGGATTTTCCAGTAGCTAGAATTCGCTACCGTATTAACACGGATTTTCTTAAAATCATGTTCACGAACACCGACAAGAACTGGGTTTTGAAAAACTAAAACTCGCTCCACCCCAGCCGGTATGACGATATTGACTGGATGACGATATGCGATTCGATCCACATAAGAACCATCACCAGTATCAACTACCTCGGCGGTGCCGCCAAAAGAAACAAGTAATGCAGAGAAAAGCCCAAACACCTTAAACACTGACATCTTTAACTCCCTCAATTCGGACGGGCGGCTTAACGAAACCCTCAACACTCAGGCCCCAGGGATTGCGGTTTGCATCGCTCGTTTCATTGGTCACATAGAAGTAGTAACGAATAATAACGTCCTTAATCAACTGGCCCCCTTGAGATTCCTTGAGCTTCATGTCCAACGTAACCTGCCATCCATCCTTATACGGTTTGACAAATTCATCGAGATAAACTTGCTGCGCAGGTACAAGCTCGCGTGTACGTCCCTGAACTCGCCCTCTAGCTTTTCGCGTATTGAAATCCCTTTTTAAGTCGGAATAGAATTCTTCGGATATCAATGCGTAATATTTCGACACCCTGATATTTCTTTCTTCATCAGTAGCGCAATCAAGTTCGCAGCGCTTGGTCATTTGCCAAACATACGCAGCAAAACCATAAGCGGTCGGTGCGGGTATATCACCCCGCCCGTATACTAAACTTTGATTAGGAAGCGGAGGACGAATATTCACTTTTATATCTTCGCCTGCGGACTTCCAACCGATAGTAACTAGGGTAATGTAAACAAACTGAATACCAATAACCCCCAGCAAGATCGCCACGACTATCTTCAGATGCTGAATTCTTGCAGTGTGCATTAACCCTCTCCCTGATCCGAACGCAGCTCTCTCAAGATTGTCCACTGCCCTGCATAACGTAAAAATGGCACTGTAGCGCCAAACTTATATCTCAAATAAATCCTAACTTTGTTCATATACCATCCGTGCGGCTTTCCAACCTTCGCCTTGCCAATTATACCCAAGACCTTCCAAGTAACACCGGCAGTCAAAACGGGCGACAAAGCCGCGCCGTAGACAACCGGAATTTGAACTATAAGAGCAAGAATGACGCAGACCGGCAACACGGCACTAAAAGAAACACCCAGAGCCAGAAGCAACTCATCAGAAGAGCAACCTTTCATAACATTCGGCGGCATATCCTGCTTGTTTAAAAGTAGCATTTCATAATCTTGATCTACGGCTTCCATAGCAATTAACCAAGCTTCGCAATGAAATCATCAAGCTTGATCGAGAAGAACAAACCAACAACCACAAGTACCAGGACTACAATGAAATCCAAGAAGAACTGAGGCATCGTTTTCTTTTGAATAGAGTATTGCTTGTAGCTGCCAAAAATTTCATAGCCACCAAAGATCAATGCACCGGCACCCATCAGAATCTGAATCAAAGTTAAGATCAACTTACCGGCGCCCTTGCCCGCCTCGACCGCATCGTCCTTATCGATATCATCTGGAACCTCCAACGCAGCAACGGATAACTCAGAGGAGACCAGCGCAAGAGCGATCAGCAAGAGTCGGAAGAGCATGATTTTATTACAATTAAAGAAGCGCATAGCAGAAATCCTTTTTTATAATATGTAAAGTAATAGAAGCAATAAAGACATCAAAGCGAGAGTCTGAATTGATACTATGAAAAAATCTTTCATTTCCAGCTGACCAGAACTGTACTGTTTATACGATCCCAGAAGAACGTAAGAAGCCCAGAAAAGAATAAACCCCCCCGTCAGTGCATAGAAAATCACTTGAAGATCACCTACAGCAAAACCAGCTCCTAGTTCAAATGCCTCCGCCCCGTTACCCGTCATCACTAGACCTCATAGTTTCTAGCTGGCGATAAACAGGGGGCTTTTCGCCCAACCAAGCTTCGACATTATCTTCCAGATTACCGAGCTTAAGCCGGAGCAATCTATAGTTCATTTTCGGCACTGCTGAAGATTTTTGGCACTCAGCCTGATCAACCAGCCGCTGGAGCTTTTTCATCTCCCCGACCAGCTGCTCAAGCAGCGCCCTCTCTTTAATGATTGCCCCCACACGATCAACACTGCCATCACTATCCGTAGCGGATAATGCAGGCAGTGAAGGAAACAGCAGGAACAAAATCACTAATACTTTACACACAAGCAAACCACGCTTCGATTGATTGTGTGCCAAATTTATCACATTCATACGCAAACTAACTCCCTTACCCAACCCACTAGAATGGGTATCACAAATATTTCTTAAACTTCCTAGCCATCGTCATAACGATGAACCCCTCAGCAATAGCGCAAGGCAACATTATCAGAGATGGATGGACACTAAAAGGCACTGCCAGATACAAAACAAACGGCAATGCCAGCATTGGCAGCACCGCAGCTTTAGACCAGGAATAAACAAATGCCGACTCACGATCAACACCCCAGCGCCTCAAGTCCCTCTCATTCAGCCCGCGAACCATACCCCACACAAAAAACAGAATGAACATGGGCAAACTAAGAATTAACAAAGTCATCCTGACGGCATAGAGAATAACGATATTCAGAGCGGCATAAATGTACTCTCTTGTGGTGTAAACAACCACCGCGCCCCAGGGGGCCACATCGGACGCACTGCCGCCATCCATTACCTCTGCCGCCATAGCTTCTTCATATTCGCTGATATCAAAAGAGGCTAAATATTTAAAGCCTACATAAAAACCAGAGTAGCTTTTCACATAGCCGGTCACGCTATTAGCGAAGACGACTGTACTGCTAACGTAGGGCGTATCTCTAAAATCCCCACTGAGGTAGCCATACTCTTTTTCAAGCATCTGTCGGCTATGCTTTGCCCCCTCCTCGGGATAGAAAAAACCCATGCCAATCCATTCAGCTAAAATGCTGAGCAACATACCGATATAGATAAATATTATCGTCGTAACACAAAGCCCAAAAAAAGACGTTATCCAACCAATAGGCCCAAATGCCCTCTGCTTTTTCTGGGGCGCTTGACTGGCACCTTCGCTACCACTCATGCCGCTGACGCCTCAGTAGATGGCGCTGCGGTTTCGTACCAAACTTTTCCTGCCCAGAAATTGTCGCCGGTTTCATACTTTTCTTTCATGTTATTAGCAACCGCTTCAAGATCCTTGGGTAGGTGTATCTCGGTAGCCGTGGGAGTAAGTGGCAATCGGATCTTGTAGATATTGTTACCTTCAAGAACAGCAAATGCTTGGCCCTTCGGTAGATTCAGAATGTCATCAATTTGAATGGCTGGAACTTTCTCTGGGACTACTCGATCTTGTGTAGACGAAGAAAAGTCTACCCGAGTGTCGGGATCTGGTGAATCTTGTGCGGTAGTAACGGACTGCACATTAAACACCTCAACATCAGGGACACTTTTAATAAGCATCTCAGCCGTCACATCTTCTTTAACGCGCATAAAGAAGCGGTTGTTCAAGTTACCAGCCACCTGACCAGCCAAAGACGCATCACCAAGCTTCGCTTCAACATCACTCCAGGCCTGCGTATATACAGTGACTCTGTATCCAGCACCACCCGCCTTGTTCAGCATCGGAATAAATTCTTTACCTATGAGTTCGTTAAACTCATCGGCATGTATATTAATTGCGGGCGGCTTAGCCTCCTGAATCGGCAACGTACTATCTCTGCCGCGCTTATACAGTTCACCGGCCACTGATGTTAAATCGGCAAACATTGAGTTGCCAACAGTACCGGCAACAACATAATCACTCAAAGCATCGAGACCGATATAAACCACCGCCCGCTCTTTGATAACATTTCGCCAATCCAGAATTGGGCGCATATCACTGACATCATCATAATCAGGAGCTAGAAGCGCGGCGACATCACCAGTCGTCAACTTGTCCATAAGAGGCCCAATGGAAGCAACGATTTTATCGTAATACGTTTTCTCATAAGTGAAGGCGCTCATTAATCCTTCGAGTACAGGGTCAACTAATTCCTTTTCACGAACGTAGCGAACCAATGCTACTAAATAGAGATCTGTTTTTGCTTTTTCTGCAAACGTCATACTTCTTTGGTCAAGCGCCTGCTGAATAGCGGTAATATCAGAAGCCCAATCTTTGCCGACTTGCTCGGAGGTTTTAAAAAAGTGGTGAGCGTATTCTTTCAATAAAGGATCTACGTTATTGATATACCTGCGTACTTCTTCGTAGCCAGGTTTGCGGCCCAAAGAATAAACAGCTCTCGCAATACCGTTAGTAAACCGCCAAGCGAACTCTTTAAATGCTGCACCAGAGCCCTCGCTTGATAGCGGCTCAGTTAATCGAGTGGCAACTTCTGTGATTCGTGAGAACTCACCAACCGCGTTGTATCGGCAGCTTATCTCTGGATAACCAAGATGAAATATATAACAAGGACGACCGCAATCTTTCGCTGTGCCGTAGACTCTACGCATTAAATCGGCATCGCCTTTCGGATCAAAAACAATCGTAACATCGCCAGTCTCCGGTGTGCCGCGCCGAATATCTTGCTCGACAAAAACCTCACACAATCGAGTTTTTCCGACTCGCGTAGTGCCCAGCACAAGAGTGTGTCCATTGCGCTCCCCCAGTGGGAGTAAAATATCGCGCTCGCCTTCCCACATACCCACGGCGTGAATAACTGGACTACCACCAACCTCGGGTAATTTTTTCACAGGACTGAAACGCATATTCAAAGCCAAAAAAATGGCTTGGAAAAACCTACGACCTTCGTACTGGTACTCAAGTCGTCGCACTAGGTCATACCAATAACCCATTTCAACGAATTCAGCATTAACCGTTTTTTTAGCGTCATGCAGCCGCTGCGTGTGTTTGGCTTTCCAGAGAAAACCTTTCCCAAGAAAAAGGTATTTCTCTCTGACGGGTATTTCTTTCGATGGCAGAATATACAGCGGGAGTTTCTTCATACCGCGCTTGTACAAGTAAATTCGATAGCCATCCTTAAAATCAATGACGGTAAAATAGAAGAAAAATATTGCGACAATATACGAAAACATTGGCGGTGTAAATAATGCTGCTGGAGACACTACTGCGATAATCACCAATGCAAATGAAACGAACGCGCTTTTAAACTCAACTGCGGGCCGCAATAAAACCTCAATTTGATATTGCTTCATTGCTCAACCCTGCCTTTAGATATCAATACTGGGTAGTGATTCAAGTGCAATCTAATTGCCAATTCTGAGGCATTAGCTGGAATAATTTCAACGCCATTTGCGACAGCTCTAAATTGATCAACTCGCCCAGGGTTTGCGACATCAACCATCATGCAAACAGTATTAAACTGAGCCAGCTTCTCTGACATATTGGAAAACCACTCATAAGAAAACCTGTCATCCCCGATCAAACAGAGCGGGGTCTGAAATGTCGGTAGATTCATTTTCCGGTGAATCACTTTACCCGCACTCATCTCCGGCGTCTCGATAGGAAAGTATGTTGTACCAGATATTATCTGATACTTAAACTGAGACATTTTTTTAGCCTCACGAACAACGCTATCCATATCAATATTGGCTGGCACAAGCCCATCAAGAAAAGGGCGTATTGGCACAGACTCACCCGAGTCATGCAAAACATTTAATACGGCAAAAGATGACGATGAAAAGAAAACACAAAATATCAAAATCAGTTTCATTTTATTTCCCTAGTAACCTGAGACCCACACGGCGACGATAATTTGATGCAATTCCTTCGCGATTATTGTGGTAGCGGCCAATGCACTCGGTCAAAGTCCTCCCCCCATCCATGCAAGATCTTAGATTACCACCGGCAAAATCAAGACTGGCCTCGGGCTCAAAAAACTCTGCAATTCCGACACCATAAATATGGTCGTAGTTATAGTGAAGATTTCCCTGGCACATTCCCAGATCAAGAGAAATAGGTTTAGCGCCTGACGCAAGCTTCTTTTCTACAAACGCTACAGCCTCTTCTTTAGTAGAAAAAAACATCCCTACGCCTGCGTGATTGACAGTCCAAGGCCAAGGCTTGTAGACGCCAAACTCATCTTTACGTCGAGACTCCTGAAGAGCCAAAGACCAGAGTATTGACGCAGGAATATTGTGCTTTATAGATGCAACCCGAAACTCCTTTGGCATCCAGTCGGATGCCAAAGCGCTACAAGAAGCCAAACACAAAAGTAGAATAGTGGAGCGCATAAAACCCCTACCGTGCTGCTGTATAAGGCCTAAAACCTAATACACCAGATCCGTCTGAGTGATAAATACCGGAGCGACTAATACCCGCAGACGTAACCGACTGAATTACAGAGGCATCATATAAGTTGAGAGAAATCTTGTTGCTTGCAACAAGATTTACGGGAACTGAATTTGATTCAGCCCAAACGCGGATTGAGGTGGTGTCGAAATTAGGCGAGAAATATATATCCAAAGAAGAGGCTGAATTTTTAGATGATTGCTTTTTAATAAGCTTTGAAAGAGCGTTGGACGCGGTACCACTATTGCGAACAAGCGCAACAATTCGACTATTAGATTTAAGCCTTAATACTGGCGAGTGGCGAACAGATTTATTTACTGCCAGTTGAAGCTTTGCAATATCAATCGGCTTTTTGCCTGGGAACAATTTTTTCTTAGCGGCGATTATTGCGGCTTGCCCAGCAAACTCCCGCTCAAGCTTGTCATCCTCAGCCAGCACTACACGCTCGGCAAAGTTCATCCGTTCAGAATCGGTACGCGCATAAATGAGTAAAACCTCTAATGGAGGAATGTCTTTATACCAGTAGCCTGCCATTCCGAGCATGAGTTCATTATAATGCTCCCACTCGATTCGAGTGACACTAAACCTCTGGTTCAACTCAGAATCGGTAAACTGGGTTTTAACAACCTCATCAAAAACTTCAGTGTCTGCAACAGCTGATCCAGCTAATGCACACAACAAAACTAGAACTAAACGCATAACTACTCCGTAACGGGCGCAGACTCCCTAAGGAGACCATCATTGTTGATTTGAACATGCTTCATGCCGTTGCGTTTGATAAAGTGCGAATCTTTGCACCAATACCCACCCGCCCGCATAGGTGAAGTCAAATCTCTCTGAACCAGCTGACAATCATTAAACACAACAGGAGCAATCTCCACACTCCTGCCACTAGACGTACTGGCACAACCACCCAGCACTGAAACGAACACAATCACATAATAAAAACGCATAGATAACTCCAATTAGGAAATTTTCAGAGTAACTAATCGCTTTGTTTTAAGATTCAAAAACTGAGCGGTGCCTGATGCACGACTTACAAGCACCAGCCGGTAGTTCATTCGTACCTGATGAAGAGCCAGTGTGGCGACCCTGCCAGAAAGAGAAATGACAGCCATATCTTCATTGTCCCAAGCTTCAACAGAAATCAATTCAAATGGAACGAGCGGATCGACCGAGGCAATTGCATTAATAGGATTGGATGGAGCAATTTCAGCAACTGAATTAACTGCGTAACCACTGGTTATTTTCAGATGACCGGAGCTTTTTAATTCTTCAAGAACGACCTGACGAATAGCTGCGATCACATCATTAGGTATTTCATTGAAATTAACAGGGCGAACTAACTCGACCTGGGTAGGTAAAACCTTAACCATCGCAGATTCTTCTTTCTTACCAAAAGAAAGTCCGGTCAGTAACTCGGATTGCATTTGCGCCTGATGCTGTTCCATAACATTAAGACGTTCAACCATCAGCTCGTAATTTTCCTCCATTGCAATCAGTCGTCTCTTCTGATACATTAATCGAGTATCAACACGATCAAAGCGCGTTCTTGTATCACGACGAAGATTCTTAACCTCGTTATCGATTCCAGAAATTTGTCCACTAATCCCTGAAAGGGCAGCCGCTAAAGCCGGACTCAATCCTGCACTTACTGGAATATCAGGGCCTGATACCGGAACCGCAGGGATTAATGCCGGAACAGGTGTGGCGCCATCAAGTTTAAATTCTTGATAACTCGCACTCTTCTTAGGCGCGGGCTTCACACTATTGACCTTTACTGCATCACCTGAAAAAGCGCCGCCAATATCATTGCCAGTAGGATCTCCAACAGCGACTGCTGGCTCAAACGGCCCAATCTCCGCAGCCCACAACGCTATCACTGCCACGACCATAATTATCGTAATCATGCCGCCCAGAATAAGAGTTGGTGCAGGTTGCTTTGGTACTTCCTGTAAAACTCCAGTTGATGCAACCACTGGGGCTGGAGCTGCTTTATCATCAGTCATAATATCAATCCGTTGTGGTTACAAATAAAACATTTACGTTTTCAAGAAAGTGATAATTCACTGATTCGCCATGCAGTTCAAAATGAGACATAGCCTCAGCTACCGCACCATAAAATGAACCCGTGACTCGATAATTTACATCGAGCAAAATATCATCCTTTTCAGCGAGGTCATTCCAGCGCAACGTCCAGCCAATGGACTTTGCCCAGCGTTTCATACCGTCACTAAACTTCTCGCCTTCACGAATAAACCAAACCTGTTCAATATTCGGCGGGGAGTTATAACTTTCAGGTACAAATGAATAAGGTGAGTTGCTGGCGTAGCGCCGACGATAGTTTGGCAATAGATCAAAGCCGACAAGAGAATGAAGGTCATCAGTAACGAGAACAAACTCATCACCGGCTAACGCATCGAGCGCCACATAAACAGGTACTGGCCCAATTTTCTGAAATGCCTTAGGCAGTGGCCGTTTCAGCAACCGCTTCATAAAAGGATCTGCGGCAAACTCATTCGGCAGGCGGTAGCCGGTCGGCATCAACAATATATCAATGGCCTTACCGACTGAAGACACATTTGAACCAAAGGTGATATCCACCACTGAGGTCAACGGGTCTTTTTGAGATTTGGTGGCAGTGGATGGGTATAAGGAAAGGCCGTTACCTTCCACCCACTCTAAATACTCGTCATCAGCCGAAAAGGCTGGACTGGAGAGTGCGCACAGAATTGGTGCGAGAGGCAAAACAAACTTGAAGTAAAGTTTAAGGTATTCCATACATGCATCTAACAATCTATGTAATTAGTATTGGCGCGTATAATACCCTCTAAAGGACATAAAACGAACTCTTACCCAACGATAGTTAATGGGTATTAGGAGTGAGTAACCAAGAGAATGGGTGTAATGCCCCGAGTGTTAAGCGGGGTTGGTGTAGCGCCGAAGCGGTTACTAGCCAGAGAAGCGGCTGAGCATAATCAAATGTAGGGTTATGACATCACTCAAGACCAGTCTCGCCTAGCACGGGCTCAAATTAAACATCATAGATCAGGTACCCTTTTCCTGAATAAAGGAAAACACTCGTAAAGAGCTAAAGCACGGTCTTACCCGCACAAAGGGCGTCTAATTGTTTGACCAGTAACAACGCTTCTGGTGTGTCGAAAAAAGGCTAATGCCTTTCTATTCGATCAATCACTTAATCGTATAGAAAGGCACCCTCCGAGAGGAGGGGTGGAAAACGACTCAATCCGTTAGGTATGAGCCGCTTTTCTGAAGTGCCATTCTTTAACCAGAAACAATGCATAAAGCTACAGTGAACATGGCATAGAAGCACAACATGCGTGGGGTCAGGCAGTTAGCTATTGAGTAAAACATAATGGTATTCCTTCTTAAGTTGCGGGGGATATCCTTATTCATCCTTAACAAAAAGATAAATAAGGATATCCCCCGCGAAGGGATACCAAAAACTGTGTTATGAAATTGCAGCTATAGCAATTACTTGGCTAACAAAAATCATTACACAAACAAGTTTTACATTAGTAACAACATTAAAAGTAGCTTGACAGATAATAGCCATGCGAGTTCTCCAGTAGTAAAAAGAAAACACAAAGCCACCAAACGGGGACAAGTGTTCCCGAGGGGTTTGAAAATAATGATCAATAAATTCGTAAGAAAATAAAAATCATTGCATAAAAAAGTTGAATAAATACCGAAGTATTAGCCACAAAGAGTACACAAACTCTTCTATTCATTAATGACATAAAGGTTGCTCAAAGAGCAAAAGGTGCTGATAAATCAGCGAGTGTTCTTTAAAAATTCTCGTAAGAAAACGCTTAAAGAACACACCTACCCAAAAGGGTAGGTGGAACAGATTGTTCAACTTCCGGCGGAGTGCCAACTAGAGTGTCAGCTTCCTTACCAGGAGTGAAAGAATATCCGTTGCGTTGTAGGTTGCCCATATCGCTAAGAAAAGTCTCATCTGTGGTATTTAAAACAATGGGCTCCAATTTAACCGGAGTGCTTGGCTGCCAAACTGACTCCTGCGAAATCACAGGGGTAGGTTCAAACTGAAGCTTGCTGAGCAACAAGATCTTGCTTAACTACAGGAGCCTGCGAAGCAGGTTCTTGCGCTGGCGCAGATTCTTGTGCCGGAGCAGATTCACTCTCTTCACGAACTGGAAGGTTCGCGTGTTGAATAAACTCACCATTGATTTTCATAAATTTCACCTTCAACAGGCGACCTTTACAAAGGCTAATTGTCTGCCCTTTGTTTTCCTCGTAAGAAGAAACAAAGTGCGTAGAGTCAATATCGCCAATTTCAAAGCCAATAAGAATTCTAGCGTTTTCAACATTCATCCGAGTCATTAGATCGGCATCAGAAAACAATTCAATGGCTTGACTGCCAACAATTCGACAGTCGATTTTAGTGTAATCCTTGTCGCCAGCTTTTCCGCGAAGAGCAGAAATTGTGACAGCAAGATAAGCATCGCCTTTTTGCACAGACACAAAACGAGGACGATTAACGTAACCGATACCAGAGGTAATCAGGTCGAAGTAAACAGCAGGAGTATTAGAAGCAGTTTGAGTAGTCATAGTGGTATTCCCTTGAAGGATTATTAAAAATAACCAAGCTGGGAATACAACACCCCAAAGGGATAAAGTATCCCAGTGGGTTTAGTAAAAATGAAGGACTTACAACACTCAGTCAGAAGACTGTCCTTAGGAGCGTTTAAAGGTGTGATCTAAAAAGATCAGCACTCATATATGATTTAAAGACATAACTGCAACAGAGTCAAGCGCTAGAATGAAATAATTCAACGCCAGTGATATTGATGTGATCGCGTACTGGTACCAAGCTATCAGCTCGCACCCAAATCAATTCAGCGCCCTGGCACTCACCAATGGCGTCATAAATAACAGCTTCGATTTGACGTTCATCGCCCCGCCGATCCAAAACCTCAACCACTCCGTGATCGGAGTGATTAACTAATGAATGGACTGGAGCAGAAAATGGAGTGAACGGAACGATTGTGGCCATAGTAATTATTCCTCTTGAGAGTTAGGAGCTGCTGCCTGAACTGGAGTCTCAGACTGCTGAGCGGGGAATTCACCGACCGCACTGCCAGTTGGAGCAAAACCTGCGCCCGCACCGGCTAAATCTTTATGACGAACAACAGACTGAATTGATGCGTTAATCACTAGATCAATGTAGTCAGCATAGACATCAAACTGAGTTGTAACCGTACTGTCTTCGCGCTGGAATGGCTTGCCGATAATTTGATTGCCCTGAAGACGAACACGATGACCCTTCTTAAAAATACCAAAATAGACCTCGGCCTTCTCACCAACAAACGCAACACTCTGCGCGTAGCCTTCAAGTTCTTCCGGCTTGCCGTCTGCACCCTGCCTATAACGATCAACCATCACACGACAAGAGAACATGGTCTTAGGGCCATCGCGACGAAGGACGGGGTCTGCAAGAATGTTACCTACTAAATTAACTACTGCACTCATAAGATTCCTTCCAATAAATATTTAGAGAGTCGAACTGAAAATCTTACAGCAGAGCTGGCACAAAAACCATCCTTACCCAATACCACCATTGGGTAACAACTCAACCAAATCCGCAGACCGCCCTTGATGCCAAAATTGAGCAAACCGACTCGCCCGTCCAAAAGTCATAATCAACGATACCGCCGCCGCGATAATCTGCCGACCGAAGACTGGAATCTGATCCGGTACCAATAACGAATTTATACTACCAACTGAGTGGTGGTGAATTAGGGTCTCGATACAGAAACCCAACAAATGATAAATGAACTATGTAGTTAAAGCTTCGCTCGTTTTGATTACGAACTCGCCGTGAGCCAACAATCTACGCTGAGTTTCTTTGAACTGATCAAGAACTCGTTCAGTAAAAGCATAATTTTGATTCAAGCCAATCATCTTAAAATCAAGATCAACCAACTCACCAAGAAGAGCAGAAGAGATCTCACCAACCAAATCATCCCTTATCACTCCATCAGAATTATACAACCGAATGTAAGAAGCCTGAGGCTGAGATTTCCTCCAAGTGATTTGAAGTGAAGTCCTCGCCCCTTTGTTTTTCCTAATAGACGGATACAAAACAAATGGTGGCCTGTGACGGCTCTTGAACTCTTCAGTCAGAATCTCCATCTCGCCTCGCACTTCTCGCAACTGAGAATCCAATTTGCTGATAGCTCGCTTCAATGCAATGGCATCGGACAAGGGTACCCCATCAAAAAGATCCATCTAAAAACCCCACCGCCTTGCCCTTATCCTTTAAAGGCCCTTTGTCATCTCGCGCCGTGATCATGCTAAACGCTACCACTGTGATCATACAACTACCGCTTCTTCGGTCGCACTAACAGTCACAACCTCAGTTTCATTAACCTTAATGTCTGGTGCATAGTCACCACGCAACTCGCCACTAAG
Source organism: uncultured Spongiibacteraceae bacterium (assembly GCA_964401565.1). GTDB lineage: Bacteria > Pseudomonadota > Gammaproteobacteria > Pseudomonadales > Dasaniaceae > Oceanicoccus. Next base: position 1,829 of record CAYNZI010000001.1, on the reverse strand, counting down.
AACTGCCTCAGGTAGTTTCATAGAACCGAAGGTTTCAATCGCTCGCTCCGCTCGCTTATTGCCGAGTTTCATATCATCCCTGGTAACAACAACCAGCTTCCAACTATTGAATGACGCAAATAGCCCTCGAAGACGCTTACTCACTCCACGAATTTTATCACCAGATTCACTTTTAGGAATCATGGCAACATGGGTCGCTTGCAGCAATTTACAAATCAGGTCATCCGCGGCCAGCATCAAGTACGCAACTTGGTAGGCATACGGAGTGGCGAATGACGCATCAAGAATGAACGGATCATCAACATGCACCTCATTGAATTGTAAAAATTTGTTGCTCATTAACTTCGCATCAATCTCAACCGTTTCTCTTTGAATGAATTCACGCACGGCTTGGATACGCTCTTCACACATCAGCAAATAGAAGTCTGCATAAGGATTATCCGCTTTCGCTTGCTGGAAGACTTGACGCACCAAACCGCCAAATGTGATCAAACCAGTGATTGGCTCAACTCCAGCTGCCTTCTTTCTGCCCTTCACCATATTGATAATTTGGTGAGATCGGAATGTAATCTTTGTTTCAGATTTGAGTGAGGTATTTTCCCGCTTCTTCTTAACAACCATAATGAACTCCGTTTACTTATAACAAATAATGTTTATACTAAAACCGCGCCTTCACTTACAACAAAATATGAGGTAACTAATGTCGCCTAACTCTACTATAAAATTGACCCAAGTTTTAGCTAAATGTCTTGGGAATTCAGGCATCGAAATACTGGCTCAAATACGATCTGGGAATTCAACCCAAAAGGATATTTGCACCAACCTCAACATATCGAACATGACCCTAAATCGACACCTTCGAGTATTGGAGGATCACGGCATTGTTGTGGCAGATAGAAAAGCTCGCCGCCGAGCCCACTGCAATCGCAGAGAGTTGAAACTCACCAGCAGCGAATTCAACACTCAAATTTGAAGACATTACACGACTCCTTTTTCGCAAGCATAACGCCAGATATGACGGACAGAAATGCCGGTCATGCTATGGGCCTGCAAGAACATCTCCCCAGCCAACCAGCGTCTTTGTGATTTATTCAGGGCTACCATAACCTTATTCAAAGTGCTGTCTTCAGCTTCAGACAGCTTCTTTAATTTACCGCCTACTGCATTAGTGGTACTCAACTCATTATCTTTTCGCCACTGAGTAAATGCGCTCTGAGTCATTTGCAGCAAAGAGGACATCATAGGGAAAGGCGCATCAGCGACCATCAGCCGAAAGCGAATATCCTTTAAACGCTTCACGTCTTGCTGCGACTGATAGGCCTCGGTAAGCTCATCCAATTGCTCGCTCAGCGCATCAACGTCAAGAGAGAACTTCAAAAAGTGCTGCGACCGTTCGGCCAGCATTGGGAGTATCCCAGGTTTAAATGATTGCCCGAGTAGTACCGCCATCTGAGATACCGACCCGCTTAATTGAACCGAGTTGCTTGGCTCTACATCCGATAAAGACAAAAGAACTGATAGACTGGCTTGCTGAATGTGACTCTCTGCGTTCATAGCTAACCCCACGTTTCACTAATTAGACGCTCACCAAAGACGGCTTTCTGCAAGCCATCGATCAGCTTCATCGCAGCAGGCCACTCAGTATGAATATGAAGTATCGACTCGAAGTGAGATGTCAGGCTAGGCGTCGAACCCACCAAACCTTTAATGGTATCGTTTTCACCACTAGCTAGAAGCTGCTTCAGATAGCTCTGCGTAGGCAGCTTAGTAATTCGATTAGTGCTACCAAGTTGACCGGACAAAGACACCAGCAGCCACCAAACTGTCTT